>MVQS01000170.1 GCA_002067855.1 Syntrophaceae bacterium PtaB.Bin038 | reverse complement strand
TCTCCTCAAAAAGATCCTGGCGGCCAACGTCATGGGAAGCGGCGTCTTTCTCGTGCTGGTGAGCCTTGCCCGGCGCACCGACGGGCCCTACCCGGACCCCGTCCCCCACGCCCTGGTCCTGACGGGCATCGTGGTCACCGTGAGCGCGACCGCCCTGGCCCTCACCCTTCTGAGGCGGATTCACAAGGAAACCGGGGAGCCCACGCTCTCCGAAGACGGGAGGGAGTGAACCATGCCGGCGCACGTCCCCGGGCATTTTCTGGATGCCGCCCCGTTGGGGCTGGTCCTCGTCCCGCTGCTGGCGGCGGCCGTACTCTTTCTCTCCCAGAGGGCAAAAGCGGCCATCCTCGTTTCCGTCGTCTCGGCGATTCTGCTGTCCTCGGCCGGGCTTGCCCTCCACGTGCTTGCCGTGGGGCCCATGCGGCACCGGGCCGGCGCTTGGGAGGCGCCGCTGGGCATCGGGCTGCGTGCCGACGGCCTGAGCGCGCTGATGCTGATCGTGACCGCCCTCACGGGGGCGGTCGTGAGCGTTTACGGGGCAGGCTGGTTCCGCCGGGAGGCCCGGCGGGCGGAGGGTCGCTTCTTCTGGCCCCTGTGGCTTTTTCTCTGGGCGGCGCTCAATGCCCTCTATCTTTCGGCCGACCTGTTCAACCTCTACGTCGCCCTGGAACTCATCGGCCTGGCATCTGTGGCGCTCGTGGCCCTGTCCGGCGGCGCCGAGGCGCTCATTGCGGGGATGCGCTACCTGCTCGTGTCGCTGCTGGGATCGCTGAGCTACCTCCTGGGGGTCGCCCTGCTCTACGGGGCTCACGGCGTGCTGGACATCCAGGCCCTTGGGGCGCTGACCTCCCCCGGGGCGCTCGACTGGGCGGCGATGACGCTCATGGCGGTCGGTCTTCTGGCAAAGGCCGCCCTCTTCCCCCTGCACTTCTGGCTGCCGTCGGCCCACGCGAGCGCGCCGGCGCCCGTCAGCGCGATCCTCTCGGGCCTGGTGGTGAAGGCCCCGTTCTACCTGCTGCTGCGACTGTGGTTCACCGCGTTCCCCGGCCTGCCGTCCGAGGCGACGGGTCAGCTTCTGGGCGTTCTGGGAGCTTGCGCCGTTCTGTGGGGCTCGCTTCACGCGTTGCTCCAGCCGCGCCTGAAGATGCTGATCGCCTATTCGACGGTCGCCCAGGTCGGCTACCTGTTCTTCCTCTTTCCGCTGGTCACGTCGGCCTCCCCCGCAGCGGGCGCCCTGGCGGTCGACGCGAGCCTCTGTCAGCTCGCGTCCCACGCCTTCGCGAAGGCCGCCATGTTCCTCGCGGCCGGAAACGTGATGCTCGCCGTGGGCAGCGACCGGATCGAGGACATGGGGGGCGTCGTCCGGCATCTGCCGCTCACCTTCTTTGCCTTCGGGCTCGCGGGGGTGAGCATCATGGGCCTGCCGCTGAGCGGCGGGTACGTCGCCAAGTGGCTGCTCCTCAACGCATCCCTGGAAAGCGGCCAGTGGGGATGGGCGGCCGTCGCGATCGCCGGCAGCCTGATGGCGGCCGGCTATGTATTCCGGATCTGGATGCACGGGTTCGGGCAGCCGCAGCCCTGCGCCGAGCTGCTGCCGGTTCCCCGGGGGATACAGCTCAGCGCGCTGGCCCTGTCGCTGCTGGCCCTGGCGATGGGGATCTCTTCGGAGCCCCTCATCCGGGTCCTGCATGCCGGCGGGGCATTCGGTTAGAGAGGACCCTGCATGAACGAGTGGATCCTGCCCTGCGTGTTTCTCAGCTCCTTCCTGACGGGCATCGTCATCTTCATGCTCGACGAGGAGCAGCGCGCCCTGCGGACGGTGCTGAACCTCGCGGGCGCTTTCGTCAAGCTCGCGCTGGTCGGCGTCGTCCTGTGGGGCGTTTATCACGAACAGACTTTCGAGACCCGGCTGGCCGTCCTGCCGGGCATGGATCTGATCTTCCGCGCCGACGCCCTGTCGGTCCTCTTCGTGACCCTCTCGGCGGTTCTGTGGCTGCTGACGACCGTCTACGCCATCGGCTACCTGGAAGGCTCGCCGAACCGAAGCCGGTTCTTCGGGTTCTTCAGCCTCTGCGTCGCCTCCACCATGGGCATCTCCCTGGCGGGCAACCTCTTCACGTTTTTCCTTTTCTACGAAATGCTCACGCTGACGACCTACCCCCTCGTCGTGCACCGCGGCACCGAAAGGGCACTGCGTGCGGGAAGGGTCTATGCGGCCTACACCCTGGGCGGGGGTGCCGTTTTTCTCATCGGGATCGTCTGGCTCTACGTCCTGGCGGGGCAGGTCGACTTCACGCAGGGGGGCTGCGTGGAGCACCTCGGCGGGGATCACCGCACGGCCCTCATCGCGATCTTCGCCCTGCTCGTCGGCGCACTGGGGGTGAAGGCCGCGCTGGTGCCGCTGCACGGCTGGCTCCCCGTCGCCATGGTGGCCCCCGCACCCGTCAGCGCCCTGCTTCACGCCGTGGCGGTGGTGAAGGCCGGGGCCTTCGGGATCGTGCGGGTCGTCTACAACGTCTACGGCATCGACTTCGCCTCCGGGCTCGGCGTGCTCGGTCCCCTCTCGGCCCTGGCCGCCGTGACCATCGTGTACGGCTCTCTGCGGGCCCTGGCGCAGGACGAGCTCAAGCGAAGGCTGGCATACTCCACGGTCAGCCAACTTGCCTACATCACCCTGGGGGTGTCCATCGCGGGACCCGTCTCGACGATCGCCGTTCTGGCCCACCTCGTCCACCAGGGGATCATGAAGATCACCCTGTTCTTCTGCGCCGGCAACCTCGCCGAGACCCTGGGAATCCACTGCATCCGCGAGATGGACGGGACGGGGCGGCGGATGCCCTGGACGATGGCGGCCTTCACCGTGGCAGCCCTCGGCATGATCGGGGTCCCGCCGATGGCGGGATTCATCACGAAATGGTTTCTCGGCATCGGCGCGGCGGACGCGGGGCAGCCCTGGGTGATCGGCGTGCTCGCCGCAAGCGGCCTGCTCAACGCCGCCTATTTCCTGCCCATCGTCTACGCGGCGTGGTTCAAGAGACCCTGCGCGCCCTGGCCCGACGACCGGGGCCGCGGACGGCTCGAAACGGACCCCCTGCTGCTCTGGCCCGCCGTCGCCACGGCCTTCCTCACTCTGGCGGCAGGGCTTTTTGCCGGGTCCGACTTCAGCCCCCTGGACTGGGCGACACTGATCGTGACAAGGGAGTACGGACCGTGACGGGCGCACCGGCGTTGGAACTCGACGTGATCCTGACGGGCATCCGCTTCGGCCTGGACGACATCTCGCGGGTCTTCCTGGCCTTCACCGCGCTTCTGTGGCTGATCTGCGGTGCCTACGCGCATTTCTACCTGAAAGGCGACCGGGCGAGAACGCGGTTCTTTTCCTTCTACCTGGCCTCCATGGCGGGCAATGTCGGTCTCATCCTGGCGCAGGACATGGTGAGCTTCTACCTGTGTTTCGCCCTCATGACCTTCACCGCCTACCCGCTGGTGATCCACGACGGAACCCCCGAGGCGCGCCGCGCGGGAACGGTCTACATCGTCCTGGCGGTGATCGGCGAGGCCCTGATCGTCTCGGCCCTGATCCTCATCGCCTCCGAGGCCGAAGGTACGGGCTTCCGGGACATCGCCGGCGCCGTCCCGGCATCGCGGCACCGGGACCTCGTCGTCGCCCTCGTGCTCGCGGGCTTCGGCATCAAGGCGGGGGCCATTCCGCTGCACGTCTGGCTCCCTCTGGCCCACCCCGTCGCGCCGACGCCGGCGAGCGCCGTGCTGAGCGGCGTGATCATCAAGGCGGGGCTTCTGGGCTGGATCCGGTTTCTACCCCTCGGGGAGGCCGCTCTTCCGGGTTTCGGGATGCTCTGCATGGTCGTCGGTCTGGCGGGGGCGTTTTACGGGGTTCTCGTAGGCGTGGCGCAGGACAACCCGAAGACCGTTCTGGCCTATTCGAGCATCAGCCAGATGGGCCTGATGCTCGTCGCCATAGGGACGGGTCTTGCGTGGCCGCAGGCCTGGGGGGCCGCCGCGGGCGCGGTGCTGATCTACAGCCTGCATCACGCCCTGAACAAGGGGGCGCTGTTCCTCGGGGTCGGCGTCGCCGGCTCCGGGACGGTCTTCCTGGGGCGCGGGCTCGTCACGGCGGGCCTTCTGCTGCCCGCGCTCGCCCTCGCAGGGGCTCCCTTCACCAGCGGCGCTGCCGCGAAGACCGCCCTGGTGTCCCTTGCAGGGGATCCCGCCGTGGCCTGGCCGGCATGGGTCGCCTGGGGACTGAGCCTGTCCTCGATGGCGACGGCGGTGCTGATGGCCCGTTTCTGCTTCCTGGTCCTTCCGGCCGGGAAGGACCAGGCCTCCGCAAGATCAAGGGGCTGTCTGCCGGCCTGGGGAATCCTGGTTGTGCTCGCGGCGGCAGCCGGATGGCTGCTGCCGTCGATGCTCCCCATGGCCGGGGGGACCGTCGCCGTTCCGGCCGGCGCGGTGCTATCCGCTCTCTGGCCCGTCATCGGGGGGGCCGCCCTCTTCGTCGCCGCCCGGCACTGGATCCGCCGCTCAGTCCCGGCGTTGCGGATCCGCATTCCCGCCGGGGATGTGCTTGCCCTGGCGGAGCCCGCAGCGTGCGGCCTGTGCAGCGCCTGGAACGGACTCGTCGAGAATGCGGGCAGGTTGCGCGGATCCGCCGTCGAACGGTTGCGGAGGGGGGCTGGCGCGGCGGCACGGCTGGCGGCGGCGGTGACGGCGGCGGAAACCCGCATCTCGCGGTGGATCACGGCGGGCGCGGCATTCCTGTTTCTCGCCGTGTTGCTGTTCCGGTCGATGAGCGGAATCGGCTGAGCACACCGTGGCGGCCGACTTCCGCGGGGTTCTTCGACTGCCTCACCCGCACGGGAGAAACGGGGGCGGCGGCGCGAATCAAAAGGCTGGAAGAAGTCCGGGGGCTGTGTTACAGAACCGTACGCCGGTTCGGAATCCGACACCCGGCAGCGAAAAATCCGATTCGGAGGAGGGGGCATGAAGTACAGGGAGATCAAGGCGAAGGACCTGAAGCCGAAGAAATTCATCGACGAGAAAGTCCGGGAAATCAGGGAGGCCGTGGGCGACGGGATCGCCATCAGCGCCCTGTCGGGCGGCGTGGACTCGTCGGTCGTGACGGCCCTGG
>MVQS01000169.1 GCA_002067855.1 Syntrophaceae bacterium PtaB.Bin038 | reverse complement strand
GCGGCGACGGCCACGCTGCCCACCGCCTTCGGCGGGGACTTCAAGTTCATCGTCTACGAGAACGACGTGGACGACTTCAAGCACGTCGCCCTCGTGAAGGGCGAGATCGGGCCCGAGGACGCCGTGCTCGTCCGGGTGCACTCGGAATGCATGACGGGCGACGTCTTCGGCTCCATGCGCTGCGACTGCGGCGACCAGCTCCACACGGCCATGGAGATGATCCACGAGGAGGGCAAGGGGGTCATCGTCTACATGCACCAGGAGGGCCGGGGGATCGGTCTCGTCAACAAGGTCAAGGCCTACGAGCTCCAGGAGCACGGTCGCGACACGGTGGAGGCCAACATCGAGCTGGGGTTCAAGGCGGACCTGAGGGACTACGGCATCGGCGCGCAGATCCTCGTGGACCTCGGCGTGCGCAAGATCCGCCTGCTCACGAACAACCCCAAGAAGGTCGTCGGCCTCGAGGGGTACGGCATGAAGATCGTGGAGCGCGTTCCCATCGAGATCAAGCCCAACGAGGTGAACCTCCGGTACCTCAGGACGAAGAAGGAGAAGATGGGGCACATCCTGAAGGTCTAGGCATCGGGCGTCAGGCATCAGGGGGAAACGGACGGAACACACCATACGCCAAACCAAGAACAGGAATCGAGCATGAAGAACATCACCGAAGGAAAGATCGTTGCCCAGGGGATGAAGTTCGCCATCGTGGCGAGCCGGTTCAACGACTTCATCAGCGGCAAGCTGATCGACGGCGCCCTGGACGGGCTCGTCCGCGCGGGCGCCCGGGAGCAGGACATCCGGATCTACAAGTGCCCGGGGGCCTTCGAAATCCCGCTGGTGGCCAAGAAGATCGCCAAGACGGGAAAGTTCGACGCCGTGATCTGCCTGGGCGCCGTGATCCGCGGGGCGACGCCCCACTTCGACTACGTCGCGGCCGAGGTCTCCAAGGGGGTGGCCCAGGCGGCCCTGGAGACGGAGGTCCCCATCGTTTTCGGGGTGCTGACCACCGATTCGATCGAGCAGGCCATCGAGCGTGCCGGCACCAAGTCCGGCAACAAGGGGTGGGATGCCGCCCTGTCGGCCATCGAGATGGTGGACCTGTTCAGAAAAATGTAAAGGCGTTCCGGGCCGCCCCGGCGCGCCGAAAGCCGCCCGCGCCCCGTACGCCGGTTCACGGGGCCCGGCAGGAAATGCCATGCGTCTCAGAAGGAAGGCAAGGGAAGTCGCCTTGCAGGTTCTTTACCAGCTCGATGTCCTGAGAATCGAACCCAGGGAGGCCATCGAGCTTTTCTGGGGTCACTTTCACGCGCCCGTCGAGGCCCGCGAGTTCGCCTCGGAGCTCGTCGAGGGGACGTGGGCCCACCGGGAGGCGATCGACCGGCTGATCAGCACCTGCTCGGAGAACTGGTCCCTCGAGCGGATGGCGCGGGTCGACCGAAACATCCTGCGGCTCGCCGTCTACGAGCTCCTCTACGGCCCGGGGATCCCCCCCAAGGTGGCCCTCAACGAGGCCATCGACCTCGGCAAGGAATTCGGTTCGGAAAACTCGGGTTCCTTCATCAACGGCATTCTCGATGCCCTCTACTCGAAACAGCTCAAGGACCATGCAGATCAAGGTGACAACGGAAAGCCTGGACCGGATCCGGCATGAGTGCCTGGTGCTGGGCTTCTTCTCCGACGAGCGCCCCCCCAGGGGCAACGGGGGGTTCGTGGACTGGCGGCTCAACGGTCTCGTGTCGAGGCTGATCGCCGAGGGGCGGATCCGGGGGGATTTCTCGGAGAGGGTGCTCATCGAGTCGCAGCGGCGGATCCCCCCGCAGAAGATCGTCCTCTTCGGGCTGGGGAGGCGCCGGGAGCTCAGCTACGAGACCCTCCGGGAAGCCGGGGCCCGGATGGCCGAGACGGCCGTCCGGATCCACTGCCTCGATTTCGCCGTCGAGGTCCCCGCGGCGGACCGGTCGCTGCTGGAGGTGGCCGAGATGACGACGGCCTTCACGACGGGGATGTTCGAGTACCTCTCCGGCGACGTGCAGACCCTGGCCGCCGCGGCCCCCTGCCTGCTGTCCGACGAATCCTTCTTCCAGAAGACCCTGCTGGGGATCCACAAGCTTCGGATCACCGTCAAGGACAAGGCCCAGATCGACATCCGCATCGCGCGCCCGGAAGAGGCGTTCCCGATCGGCGGGTAGGAGAAAACGGCGGGGGACCCCATGAAGGTGATTATCATCGGGGCGGGAGAGGTCGGGTATCACATCGCCGACATCCTCTCCAAGGAGAAACAGGACGTCATCCTCGTCGACCGCGACGAGGAGCGGCTCAACGAGCTCGCGGAGACCCTCGACGTCATGACGCTGCACGGCAGCGGGAGCAGCCCGGAGGTCCTCAAGAGGGCCGGCCTCGCCGAGGCCGACATGGTCATCGCCGTCACGGACAGCGACGAGACCAACATGGTGGCCTGCCTGCTGGCATCGACGCAGTCCCGGGTCTCCTTCAAGATCGCGCGCATCCGCAACCCCGAGCTCGACGAGTATTCCGCCATCTTCGGCAAGGACCATCTCAACATCAACCTCTGCATCAACCCGGAGCGCGAGGCCGTCAAGAACGCCCTGGACCTCATCGAGTTCCCCGGCGCGACGGAGGTGACGGACTTCCACGAGGGCCGCATCAAGCTCATCGGCTTCCCCGTGCAGAACAGCGCCCTGACCGGGAAGACCCTCCGGCAGGTCCGCGAGATCCACCCCGACAGCAAGATGCTCATCACGTCCATCATCCGCGACGAGATGCTCGTCGAGCCCAGGGGGGACTCCGTCATCCGGGAAAACGACTACTTTTTCGCCGTCGCCGCCGCGGAGGAAGCCAAGGAGCTGCTCCGGCTCTTCGGCCGCAAGACCGATCCGGCCCGGCGGGTGGTCATCATGGGCGGGGGCAACACGGGGCGGATGCTCGCCGAGGCCCTCGAGGGAAAGGGGCTCGACGTCAAGCTCATCGAGAAGCGCAAGGACCGCTGCCGCTTCCTCGCGGAGAGACTCGACAGGGCGGTCGTCCTGCACGGGGACGGCACGAGCCAGGACCTCCTGCAGGAAGAGAACATCCGGGACATGGACGTCTTCGCCGCCGTCACCAACGACGAGGAGGCCAACATCCTCGGGGCCCTGCTCGCCAAGCGCCTGGGGGTGAAGAAGACGCTCGCCCTCATCAACCGCGTCGAGTACATGCCGCTGGTCTCCCGGGTGGGCATCGACGGGGTCATCAACCCGCGGCACGCCGCGATCAGCAAGATCCTCCACTACGTCCGGCGCGGCAAGATCGTCACGGCCGCCCCGCTGCACGACGAGCGGGTGGAGGCCTTCGAGGTCGTGGCCCTCGAAACCTCGGAGATCACGAGCCGGCCCGTCAGGGACATCGCCTTCCCGCCGGGCACGGTCGTGGGCGCCGTCATCCGGGGGGATCAGATGATGATCGCCGGCGGCGACACGGTCATCCGGCCCGGGGACCACGTCATCATCTTCACCTTCCGGTCGTCCATCCCGCAGGTGGAGAAGATCCTCATGGTGAAGCTGGAATACTTCGAATGAACCTGCGGAATATCTTCCACATCCTCGGGATCTTCGTCCTGATGATCGGGGCCGCCATGCTGCCGGCCTTCGTCCTCTCCGCGGCCCTGCACGAAGCGGCCTGGAGCGCCCTGGGCCTTTCCGTTCTCGTCACCATGGGGACCGGGGTCGGGATGTACGTCTTCGTCCCGAGGACGGGGGAGCGGATCAGCCTGACCCACCGGGAAGGCTTCGTGATCGTGACCCTCGCCTGGGTGTTCGCCTCGGCCTTCGGCGCCCTGCCCTTCCTCTTCTCGGGGGTCGTGCCCACCTACTGCGACGCCTTCTTCGAGACCATGTCGGGGTTCACGACCACGGGGGCCTCCGTCCTGTCGAACCTCGACGGGACCTCCAGGGGCATCCTCTTCTGGCGGGCCCTCACCCAGTGGCTCGGCGGCATGGGGATCATCATCCTCTCCCTCGCCATCCTCCCGCTGCTGGGCGTGGGGGGCATGCAGCTCTTCAAGGCGGAGATCCCCTCCCCCGTCAAGGACCGGCTCACCCCCCGCATCGCCGAGACGGCCAGGAACCTCTGGCTCGTCTACATCGCCATCTCCGCCGCCGAGTTCCTCCTGCTGGTCCTGGGCGGCATGAGCGCCTTCGACGCCGCCTGTCACACCTTCACGACCATGGCCACGGGGGGCTTCGGCAACTACGACGACAGCATCGCCCGCTTCAACAGCCTCTACATCGAGATCGTGATCATCGCCTTCATGTTCATCGCAGGGACGAATTTCGCCCTTCACTTCCGGCTCTTCAGGGGCGACGCCCGTCCGCTTTTCCGGGACCCCGAGTTCCGTTTCTACCTCTCCGTCGCGGTCGTCGCGACGGCCGCGATCACCCTGGACCTGAGATCGCACGTTTCCTCTCCGGGGGAAGCCCTGCGCCAGGCCGCCTTCCAGGTGGTGTCCATCCTCACCACGACGGGATTCGTCACCGTCAACTTCGATCTCTGGCCGATCCCCTCGAAGGTCATCCTTCTGCTGCTGATGTTCATCGGCGGCTGCGCGGGCTCCACGGGGGGCGCCATCAAGTGCCTGCGGATCATGATCGTGGTCAAGCAGACCTTCATCGAGCTCACCCGACTGATCCACCCCCGCGCCGTCCTCTCCGTGAAGATCGCCAGGTCCCCCGTGCCGCCGGAGATCGTCTCGAGCATCCGCAGCTTCTTCTTCCTCTACATCGCCCTGGCCGTGGCGGCGACCCTGACCCTGACCTTCCTCGGCGTCGACATGCTCACC
>MVQS01000168.1 GCA_002067855.1 Syntrophaceae bacterium PtaB.Bin038 | reverse complement strand
GGCGCGCCTCAGCGGCGTCGGCCTCCAGAGAAGATACTTGTCCAGGACCTCCTCGGGGATCGTGATCCAGCGCTCGGGGCTCATCTCCTGCTCGACGAGGTTCATGGGGAAGATGACCTGCATGTCCTCGGGCCGTATCGGCTGGCCCGTGCCCGGGTGAAGCGGGGGATTCATCGGCCCGGGCAGGTCCGCCAGGACGTTGTACCATTGTTTGGGGATCTCCGCGTCTCCGAGCATGATCTTTCTCTCTTCCATTTCCGTTGCCTCCTTCAGACTCGTTTATTTCGTTCGATCGTTCATTTCGTTTGTTTCGTTCTTTTGAGTTTCCCGCCGGTCAACCATGCCCGGATGCAAGGCCCCCTGAAAAGATGGAAGTGAGGAAGCTATGAAGTTGTGAAGAACGGCGCGGCGGGAAGAATTTTCTTGTCCGCTCTTCCTCACTTCTGCTCTTCCGAGCTTCACGAACTTGACACGATCTGCGATCGCATGGCAATCGGCGGGATACGCCCCGGTCACCAGCCGGCCGAAAACAAAAAAGCCATGGGAACCATCCCATGGCCTTCTACGCTCATCGAGCCATGGGTGATTCTCCTCACCCACGGCCCCTTATGTCAATAAGAGGGCCCCGCGGGCAGGGTCCTGTTGCCCCGCCACCACCAGCCGAACGAGTTGATCACAAACCGCTTGGTCATACGCGTACCCTGCAAGGCCATTACCACAGGCATTTCCCCCTGTCAAGCCATTCCCTCGCAACCCGGCGCGTCCCGTGAAAGGCCCCCGGGACGGCGATTCCCGGGGCCGCGCGGGGCCCGCCGGGGCGGCGGCCGCCGGGCCGAGGCGCCCAACTATGCTTATTTTATTGAAAAAACGGTGATTCTCTGCTAAGAGGGTTCTGTCAACGAGATATGGCCTGAACCTATGCTCCTGTCCATCAACGAGAAGAACCCGCAGATCCGGCTGATCCGCAAGGCGGTCGAGGTGCTGCGGAACGGGGGGATCATCGTCTATCCCACGGACACGGTTTACGGAATCGGCTGCGACCTCTACAACAAGCGGATGATCGAGAAAATCCACGAGATCAAGCGCCGGAGCCAGAAACAGCCTTTCAGTTTCATCTGTGCCGACCTGAGGGACATCAGCCAGTACGCCATCGTCTCCAACTACGCCTACAAGACCATGAAGCGGCTTTTGCCGGGGCCCTACACGTTCATCCTGCCCGCGTCGCGTCTCGTCCCGAAGATCCTCATGACGAAGCGCCAGACGACGGGCATCCGGGTCCCCGCGAACGAAATATGTCTGTCGCTCGTGCGCGAGCTGGGTCACCCCATCATCAGCACCAGCGCCTCGACGGACAAGGACGAAATCCTGAGCGACCCGGAGGAGATCCGGAAGCGCTACGGGCACGCCGTGGACCTCATCCTCGACGGGGGCATTCTCGCATCGGAGAAGTCCAGCGTCATCAGCCTCGTGGACGACGTTCCCGAGGTGATACGCGCCGGAAAGGGCGACGTGAGCGAGTTCCAGTGATGCCCGGTCAACCCGGTGGGGGTCAGAGAGGAAACCTGTACATGAAGAAGATCATGCTCATCAACGCCGTGGACGAGGAGCTCAGCCGGATGGCCGTCCTCGAGAGCGGCAAGCTCGTGGAGTACAACATCCAGATGTCGGCCCGCGAGCCCATCACAGGAAACATTTACAAGGGGGTCGTGCTCAAGGTGGAGCGGGGCCTCCAGGCGGCCTTCGTGGACTACGGGGCCAAGAAGCACGGCTTCCTGCCCCTGCACGACGTCAGCCCCGATTACTTCCGCAGCGACGAGGGCGAGGAGGAGGGTCACCGCCACCGCCGGCCGCACCTCAAGAACGGCCAGGAGATCCTCGTCCAGGTGGTCCGCGAGGAGAAGGACCACAAGGGCGCCATGCTGACGACCTACATCTCGCTGCCCGGCCGCTACATCGTCCTGATGCCGAACCGCCAGAGCACGGGCATCTCCCGCAAGATCGACGACGACGAATCGCGCAAGAGCCTCATGGCCCTCATGGAGCAGATCTCGGCCGAGGACCGCGTTGGCTTCATCGTCCGCACGGCGGGGATGAACCGCACCAAGCAGGAGCTCTCGCGGGACTACTACGTGCTGCTGAAAATCTGGCGGGACATCGAGAAGAAGGCCCGGGAGGTCCACGCCCCGGCGCTCATCCACCAGGAGGGCGACTTCGGCGTGCGCTCGCTGCGGGACTACTTCACAAGCGAGATCCAGGAGATCCTCGTGGACGACCTGGAGACCTTCCGCAAGATGCGCGCCTACATCAGCACGGTGGCGCCGCGCAACGTGAAGATGATCAAGCTCTACCAGGACAAGACCCCGCTGTTCGACCGCTACCACCTGGAACCCCAGATCGACGCCATCTACAAGGAGCGCGTCGAGCTCAAGAGCGGCGGCTACCTCATCATCAACCCCACCGAGGCGATGATCACGATCGACGTCAACTCCGGCAGGGCCTCGGACCGCCGCGACGTCGAGGAGACGGCCTTCCGGGCCAACCTGGAGGCGGCCGAGGAGATCGCCCGGCAGCTGAGGCTGCGCGACCTCGGGGGGCTCATCGTCATCGACTTCATCGACATGAAGGACCGCAAGCACATCGCCGAGATCGAGAAGACCTTCAAGAAGGCCCTCAGCCTCGACCGGGCCCGGACCCAGATCTCGCGCATCTCCAAGTTCGGGATGATGGAGCTGTCCCGCCAGCGCAAGAAGTCCAACATCCAGGAGATCAGCCACGTGACCTGCCCGCACTGCAAGGGCGCCGGCATGCGG
>MVQS01000167.1 GCA_002067855.1 Syntrophaceae bacterium PtaB.Bin038 | reverse complement strand
TCCCCGGGAAAACGTCTACTACTGGCTTGCAGGGGAAACGCAGATACCGGACACGGAGGACAACGGGACGGACTTCCTGGCCCTTCGCAACGGCATGATCTCCATCACGCCGATCTACTATGACCTGACCAGGCACGATGCTCTCGAAGGGTTGAAAGCCACGATCGATCAGCTTGCGCCCTAAAGGAATGTCGCCGATTGGAATGATGGAGTAAAAGCTAGCGCGTCAGCAGGATGGGGATGCGGCTCTTGCGCACGACGTGGGAGGTGGTGCTCCCGAGCAGGAGCTCCTTGAAGCGGCTGTGCCCGTGGGTCCCCATCAGCATCAGCTCCACGGCCCCCTCCTCGATGAACTTGAGGATCTCCTTTTCCTCTTTCCCCCCGAGAATGATCGTGTCCCTGTCGATGAGAGTTTCGTCCAGGGCGGCCTCCACCTTCGCGCTCAAATCCACCGAGAGACCGGCCTGGTCCGTCACGATGAGCACCGTGAGCGGCCAGCGGGCCTTGTCGGAGAGCTCGGCGGCGATCTTCAGGGCGCGATCGGCGGGGGGGCTGCCGTCGTAGGCGATGCCCATGCTCTCGATCTCGATGAACTTCGCCGGCGTCACCAGGACGGGCTTGCCGGCCTTCCGCACCACCGCCTCGGCCGTCGAGCCCAGCAGCACGCTGCGGCTCAGGGGATAGTGCTCGCCCCGCTGGGCCAGCAGGATGAGGTCTGCACCCTGCCCCTCTCGGACGATCTCCTCGTCGATGATCCCCGTGACCTTCCGCACGTCGGGCTTGAGCCCCTGCGCCTCGCAGCGCCTGCGGAACTCCCCCAGGATGTTGTCGGCGCGCGCCTGGAGGGCCTTTTCGATGACCGAGAAGAATTCGGGGCCCGGGCAGAGGCTCGCCGCGCTGCAGATGTCGTTGAGCACGGGTCCCTGGAGCACCTTGATGTCGATCACGTGGAGGCCCGTGAGGCGGGCGTCGAGCTTCTTCGCGATATAGATGCCGTACTCAAGCGCCGTCAGGCTGTAGTCGGAGCCGTCCGTGGGGATGAGAATGTCCCGGAACATCAGTCGTCCTCCTCGTCGTCATCCCCGGCCCCCCCGGCGTTCGGCGTTGCGCCGTCCCCGCCCTTCTTCTCGAAATCGCCCAGTTTCCGGAGCATCCGGTCGAACTCGTTTTCGTCGAGGTCCTCGTCGCCCTGCCCGACGGTCAGGGCCGCCGCCGTCCCGGCGGCAAGGAGGGTGTGGGTGCCCACCGGCTTTCCCCCCTTGAAGACGGCCTTCTCCAAGAGACGTCCGTCCCGGTCAAAGGAGGCGTAGGGCCCCTCCCTCTTGTCGCCGCGGAACGTCCCCTTCTCCCTCACCTGGCCGTTCTTGTAATATGAGACGTAATCGCCCTCGAGCTTCCCGTCGAGGTAGGTCTCCTTTTCCTTGAGCTGGCCGTTTCGGTAGTACAGGAGATACTCGCCCTCGAGCCTGCCGTTCCGGTTGTAGAACTCCTTTTCCCGGAGCTGCCCCGTCTCGTAGTACGACGTGTACTCGCCGACGAACTTCTCCTTCTCGAAGGTGCACTTCTCCCGAACTTTCCCGTCGCGATAGTACGAGACTGCCTCCCCGTGACGCTGCCCGTCCTTGAAGGACATGCGCACGAGCAGCTGACCGTTCTCGTAGTAGGATTCGTAGATCCCGTTGAGCTTTCCCTTGAGGTAGTTGCGCCGCTCCCGGAGCTTTCCCTTGCTGTAATAGGAGAGGTGCTCCCCGTCCTTGCGTTTGGGGGCAAAGAGATCCCACTTCATGGTCGTCCGGTTCGATTCCTTGAAGGTATGGACGTTGGTTGGATAGGGGCTACGCTTCAACGCAGAAGGTAAGAAGGTTTGAGGGTAAGAAGGTCGGAAAAGCCGAGAGCCTTCGTTTGACCGTCAGCTTCTCCAACCTTCTCACCCTCTTACCCTCTCACGTTCGCATTCTCCGGAAGGACCGCCAAACGCCGCGCAGCCGCTACAGTCCCAGTTCCTTGCGTATCTGCTCGACGGGGAAAAAGACGGCGTCCTGGCCCTTCAGCCCCCTGCGGAGGGCCCGTTCGTTCTGGTTTTCGAAGTCCTTGAGAAGATCGATCAGGCGGCGTTTCCCCTCGGGGGTCTTGACGGCCTCCCGCGGGGTGATGTTGCCGATGGCCGAGATCTTCTCGTCGATCCAGTTCTCGAAGGGCCGGGATGTCGCCTCGCGGCCGATCGACGCGCCCTCGGCGAAGCCGGCGGACTGTTCCGTTGCGGCCGGTTCGGCCGGCTTCTCAACGCTCTTGTGGACGGTTGTCCGGTAGGCGATGGCCGTCCCGAACATCCTGTCCAGGACGGTGCGCAGGGTCTCCGCCCGCTTTGCCGACGTGCACTGGGCCACGAGGGAATCCCGCTTCAGGAAGAGGGTGCCCGGGGCGCTCTGAAGAGACCCTTTCGTTCCCTCCCGCTGAAGCCAGTGGAAGCGAAGCACTTTCGCAGGCAGGGTCGCGCCGGGTTTCCGCGGCTCCAAGGCCGCAAACACGGGGGACCGCTCGATGGTGTCGAGAAAGGCGCCGTAGTCGTCCACCCGGTACAGGAGGCTCGTGAGGGTGGACCTGTCGCCCTCGGGGTCGGCGGGCGTCTCGGGCCGCTCGGCGTTGTGCACGGCATTCTCGACAAGGGCGCAGATCTCGGCCGAGGCGCGCTTGAGGTAGTCGCGGAAGTTGCGGTAGTTCTCCCTCTCCTCTTTGTAGATCTCGAGAAGGTTGATCTCGATGAACCGCCGGAGTTTCTGGGGGATCACGGTGATGGGCATGCCCCCGAGCAGCTGGTAGCCGCGGATCTCGATGAGCCCGCCGTAGAGCAGGTCCCATTTGCACAGGGTCTTCGCGGCGAACGCGTCGACGAGGGTGAACACCCGGTCGGCAAAAATGTCGCGGATCTCGACCCCTTGCCCCGGGTCGATCCGCTGGACCTCGTAGACGCTCAGCACGGAACGGGAATAACTCTGCAGGATCTCCCGTTCCAGCGAGGAAAGCTGGTTTTTCCGGCGATCCAGGTACAGTTCGGGGAAGGTCTTGTCGTACTCGTCGGTGACGAAGTACAGCGAGTACCAGGAGAGGAACCTGGAGAACTCTTCCTCGCTCTGGAAGTTGTCGTAGAGTTCGTCTTCGTCTTCGCCGTAAACGCCCCGCCCCTCGAAGTACTCGTAGAGGGCGAGTTCGTATTCCTCGTAAAACCGGTCGGAATTGGAAAAGCGGGTGAGCCTGTAGTGGAGATCGGAAATGATCCTCCGACAACGGGCGAGATCGAAGTCGATGACCCGGGCTGCCCGGTTTTCGGGCAAGCCGCCCTGCCCGGCGGTTGGACCTCCGCGATCAACCGTTGACATGTTTGAATGACCTCCTGTCGCAATCGAACGTAAAGCCCATGCGCCGAAACCGGCTCATCCGGCGCACGCCGGGAGGGCCGCAGGGCTTCACATCCTGATATGACAGACCCCCTTTCGTGTTGGTTTCATATCATGGATGGCTGAAGGTTATCGCATTTCGGAAGGACTGTCGAGAAAAAAAAGATGGTGGACTCCCCCAATGATTCCAGATGGTTGGACTTCAATGAGGCGGGGGCTTCGCGGGCCCGCAGGACCCTGTCGCGGGGTCGGAAGAACGCAAATCGGTCCTCCGGTCCCCCTGCCCGGCCGTCCCGGTTTTCACCCCCCGGAAGGGTCACTACGAAAGGACCGTGTGGGTCACGGAAAACAGCAGTCCCCCCACGAGAGCAAGCCAGAATAACCAATAGATCGCTTTTCGTTTCAACCGACCCTCCTGGCTGCGGGCCCGACCGGACGATGCCGGTCCGTACCCTGCCTTCAGGAATCATCTGTTCCCTCTCACACATCGGATCGCCGAGGGAAACCTTAAGGAATTGCAAAAAACATACCCCCGGAACGAAACGGGAATCACCCGGAATGCCGCGGTCACCTGGTCGCCTCGAGGACAAGGAGAGGGGGTACGCACAGGACGGCGTATTCGGTTCTGACTTCGGAGAAGATTTCCCGAAGGGGCGTCCGCAGGCAACCGGGGGGTTGATAAAACGTCTGGTAGGCGAGGAATTTGCCGCCCGGTCGAAGGATGCGGTGGGTATTCCGGAGAAGATCGACACGCACTTTGGCCGGAAGGAAGGAAAATGGAATCCCCGAGAGCACGTAGTCCGCCGTCTCCGTGCCGGAACCCCGGAGGATGTCGAGAACGTTTCCCGCGCAGTCGTTGTGGAGCCGCAGTCTCGGGTCTTTGCAGTTCTCGCGCAGGAGGCTGAACAGGGCCTTGTTTCGCTCGATGGCGATCAAGCGGGACCCGGATCTCATCCGCCGCAGGAGGGCCTCGGTAAACACTCCGGTGCCGGGCCCGTATTCGATGACGACCCTCGCCTCTGCAGGGTCGATCCGGGAGCAGATTTTTTCCACGGCGAAGCGGGAGGTGGGCATCACGGAAGCGATGTATCGGTCCTGCAGCAGATTGCTCAGATAGGCAAAGGCATCCATCATCAAGCTCCGGAATTGTCGTCGGCTCGCGGAGGATCTGGGCCCGGCCCTGCAGAACTTCCACAGGGGAGTCCCACAAGGCATCCCGGGCGGTGTGCCTTGCGGCCCGCCGGGCCGGCTCTGCAAGAGGTCGAATCTCCTATTTGCCGCGGGAACGCTTGTACTTCATGCCCACCCCCGTCGGGGTGGTAAGGGTCAATTCCCCCCGTGTCACGGCGTACCCCCACGTCAGGGGGGCCCCGCTCTTCATTACGATTTCGAGCTTGTCCTTGTCAAGAACGCGGTAGCTGCCGGGGTAGGCCCTCTTCTCCACCGCGCTGAAAAAGTTGACCGTCCCGTCGTCGAGGAATTCGATCGTGTCGCCCCCCGGCGCATCGCGCCGCCACTTGCCGAGAAGCATTTCCTTGCCCTGCAGGCGAACCGTCTCCGCCTCGTCCGGGATGGGAGCCGCCGGGGCCGCGATCTCCCGGGGGACCGGCGGTTCCGGGGCCTTTGCGGCCTCATCCTGCAGGACGCCGGCACACCCGACCAGGGCGGGAATCAGGAGAAGGCACAGCAGGTTTCGGCGTCCGGCGTTTTCCATGGACCTCGTCCTTTCGGGTTGTGCGTCCTCGGCAATGCGCCCCGTATGTATCTCACGCATCGCCGCGTTCCGCAAGCCTGTATTCGTCGTAGCGGTCGATGAGGCGGTCGAGGTACCGGGAGTTCATCTGACTCGAGGCAAGCGCCCGCTTCACCGGGGGCAGCCTCAGGATGGCCCCCAGGATGGACGCCATCACCCTGTGGCTCCGCAGGGCCTGGGTGTCGAAGATCAGGTTCTGCAGCTTTCCGCGCTCCACGGCCATGAGGAGCAGCCTGCGGGCCGAGTCGACGGGCGTGATCACCCGTTTGGGGCGGCCTGCGAGCGCCATGGCGCCCGCCGTGCAGCTCCGAACGCACACGCCGCACCCCAGGCAGGCGTCCACGTCGATGCGGGCCTTCTTCTTCGTTCGATTCTTCGGGTCCGCGGCGGAGACGAGGGCCACGGCCCCGATGGGGCAGACGCCGACGCACCGGCCGCAGCCCGTGCATTTTCCTTCGTCCACAACGGGGATGAAGTTGGTCGTGTGGACCGGGTGCAGGTGGGCGAACTTGCGGGCGGCGATCATGGCCTCGCAGCAGCACCCGCAGCAGTTGCAGATGAAACTCACCTGGCGCTGCACGTTCTCGCCGAACTGAACGAGGTTGTGCTCGTAGGCCCGCTCCAGAAGTCCCATGCACTCCGACACCGTCACGGGACGGACGATCCCGTGGCGGATGAGGGAGTCGGCGGCGCGGTTGAAGGTCATGCAGATGTCCATGGGGGCGTCGCAGGCCCTCCCCACGTGGCCCATCTTGTGCCGGCAGTAGCACATGGCGATCCCGATGTGGGAGGCCGTCTGGATGACGCGGCTCGCGCGCTCGTAGTCCAGGACGTGAATGCCCCTGTCGGCGGGCAGCGCCGGCTCGTGCACGAAGGCGCGGCCCAGCTGGGTCTCGCCGGCCACGAAGAGGGCCTTGATGAAGTCCTCCTCAACGTTGATGTACTGGTAATACAGCGCGCTCAGGGCCTTCTGGTCCAGGTCGGCCCGCAGGCGCATGAGCGAGAACTCGAAGAAGCCCGCCATCGGCGGCGGCAGGATGTAGACCCGATTGCCGTTCTCCACGATGTCCAGCAGGATCCCCCGATCGGCGAGGCCGTTCAGAATCCCCGCGGCCTCCCCCTCCGCCACGTTCCAGACCGCGGCGGCCTTCCTTGCGTCGAAGGGCCGGATGGGCAGCAGCGAGACGAGCTCCGCCTCCTTCTCCGAGAAGAGCATCCGCAGGATCCCGTAGAGAAGCTCCGACGGCGGGGCCCCCTGGGGGAACCGGTTGATGCGCTCCGCGAGGCGCTGATAGGCGTTCTTGAGGTGCTGGTGGGCCACGGCCGGTATCCGGACTGTTTGATCATTGATTGTAATTCTAGCAGAGGAAGAGCCCCGTTTACAACCCTTCCTCACATGGCGAGGTTGAGAAGGGAAGAAGGTGAGAAGGTTGGAGGAGCGGTGAGGAAGCAATGGGTTGAAGCCTTGTCCAACGTTCTTATCCTCTCACCTTCCCACCCTCTGCTTTGCAGGCCGACCGGCAATCCATATTGAAGAGTGCGGTGCATGGCGACACCCGTTGACAGACCCCCCTCTTTCCCGATATGTGGACCTCAGCAAGAAAGGGGTTCAGAACAGTGCCTTCCCCGTCGGACAGACTGAAGCGCCTCCGGGCAAAACTGCACACCGCCATGCGGGCAGACCGTGTCGCCCTGCTCCGGGACCTGGGAAAGCTGCAATCCCTGAAGAAACCCGGGGATCTCGAACAGGCCGTGTCCCGGCTGGAGAGGCGGCTGGACCTTGCCTGTGCCAGGAAGGAAAGGCGCCGGGCGAATCTTCCCCGCGTGAGCTACCCCGGGGCCCTTCCCATCGCCGCAAGGCGGGCCGACATCGTCAGGGCCATCCGCGAAAACCCCGTCGTCATCGTCACCGGGGAGACCGGGTCGGGCAAGACGACGCAGATCCCCAAGATGTGCATCGAGGCGGGCCGGGGACTCGACGGGCGGATCGGCTGCACCCAGCCGCGAAGGGTGGCCGCCGTCACGGTGAGCCAGCGCATCGCCGAGGAGATGGGGGAGGATCTCGGCCGCACGGTGGGCTACAAGATCCGCTTCGAGGACCGGACGTCCCCCGAGGGCTTCATCAAAATCATGACCGACGGCATCCTCCTCATGGAGGCCCAGGCCGACCCCTTTCTCAACGAGTACGACACGATCCTCGTCGACGAGGCCCACGAGCGAAGCCTCAACATCGACTTCGTGCTGGGCATCCTGAAAAACCTCCTCCGCAGGCGGAAGGATCTCAAGGTCGTCATCACCTCCGCCACGATCGACACGGAGAAGTTCTCCGCCGCCTTCGGGAGGGCCCCCATCATCGAGGTCTCGGGGCGCCTGTACCCCGTGGAGATCCGCTACGAGCCCCCCGAGGAGGACCCCGAGGAGATCACCCACGTCGAGGCCGCCGTGAGGGCGGTCGACGGGATTCTCGACGAAGGCGAACGAGGCGACATCCTGGTCTTCATGCCCACGGAGCAGGACATTCGAGAAACCTGCGACCTGCTCGAGGGGCTCGGCCGCCGGGATGTCAGGATCCTGCCCATGTACGCGAGACTTCCCTCGCAGGAGCAGCGCCGGGTCTTTGTCCCCATCCGGGAACGCAAGGTCGTCGTGGCCACCAACGTCGCCGAGACGTCCATCACGATCCCCGGCATCCGTTTCGTCGTCGACACGGGTCTGGCCCGCATCGCCTGCTACAACCCCCGGACGAGGACCTCGGGGCTTCCCGTCCGGCCCATCTCCCGCAGCAGCGCCGACCAGCGGGCCGGCCGCTGCGGCCGCGTGGAGAACGGCGTGTGCATCCGACTCTACGCCCGGGAGGACTACGAGAGCCGGACTCTCTACACGCCTCCCGAGATCCTGCGCTCCAACCTGGCCGAGGTCATCCTCAGGATGCTCGCCCTGCGGATCGATGACCCCGCCGCCTTCCCCTTCGTGGACCCCCCCGCTCCGAGAAGCATCCGCGGCGGTTACGACATCCTCGAAGAGCTCGGCGCCATCGAGCGCGAGGAAAGAGGGGACGGCGAGCCACGCTGGCGCCTCACCGAGCGGGGACGACGGATGGCGCGCCTTCCGCTGGACCCCCGGATCTCCCGGATGATCCTCGAGGCCGAGAAGGAGGGCTGCCTTCCCGAGATCCTCGTCATCGCGGCGGCGCTCAGCACCCAGGACCCGCGGGAGCGTCCGTCCGGAAAGGAGAGGGAGGCCGACGCCGCCCAGGCCCCGTTCGTGAACCCCGCATCGGACTTCCTCACCCTGCTCACCCTGTGGGAGCGCTACCACGAAAACGCGCCGGGCATGAAGGCCGCGGGCCGCCTGAGGCGGTTCTGCCGGGACCACTTCCTCTCCTTCCGCCGGATGAAGGAGTGGCGCGACGTGCACGGGCAGCTCAGGGAGATCGTCGAGGAGGAAGGCGCCGTGCGCGGGGGCCCCCCCCGGGCCCCGCTCCCCGGAGGCGACCCCCAGGCCCGGTACGGCCGGATTCACCGCGCGGTGTTGAGCGGCTACCTCTCGAACATCGCGGTGAAGAAGGAAAAAAACACCTACAGCGCAACGGGCGGCCGGCAGGTCGTGATCTTCCCCGGATCGGGTCTCTACAATCGCGGCGGAGACTGGATCGTGGCGGCGGAGCTCGTGGAGACGACACAGCTCTTTGCGCGCACGGCCGCCAACATCGACCGGGACTGGCTCGAGGCCCTGGGCGGGAGCCTCTGCCGCTCGACCTACCTGAACCCGCGCTGGGACCGCAGGCGCGGCGAGGTGACGGCCACCGAGCGCGTGAGCCTCTACGGCCTCGTCATCGTCGAGGGGCGCCGCGTCTCCTACGGCCGCATCGACCCCGCCGAGGCAGCGCAGGTGTTCATTCGAGAGGCGCTCGTGCCCGGGGAGATCGAAAGGCCCCCCGCCTTCCTCGCCCACAACCGCGATCTCATCGAGCGGGTGCGGGACATGGAGAACCGGCTCCGCAGGCGCACCCTGCTCGCCACGGACGACGTCCTGGCCGCCTTTTACGAGGAGAGGCTCCGGGATGTCTTCGACGTGCGGACCCTGCAGAAACTGATCCGCGAGCGGGGGGGCGACTCGTTTCTCCGCATGGCCGAGGAAGACGTGCTCCGTCAGGCCCCCGACCCCGGGGAGCTTGCCCTCTTCCCCGATGCCCTGCCCGCGGGGAGGCTCTCGCTTCCCCTGAGCTACCGGTTCAGCCCGGGCGATGCCGCCGACGGGGTGACGGTGAAGCTGCCGGCCAGTGCGCTGTCCGGCCTCGATCCCGAGGCCCTCGAGCGGGCCGTGCCGGGGCTTCTTCGCGAGAGGGTGGCGGCCCTCGTCAAGGCCCTCCCCCGGGAGGTTCGCAGGCGTCTCGTCCCGTTGGCGCAATCGGTGGAACTCATCCTGCGGGACATCGAGGAGGGCAAGGGATCGCTCCCGGCGGCCCTCTCGGCGAGCCTGAAGCGCCGCTTCGGGCTCGCCGTGCCCCCCCCGGCATGGGACCTGGAGGGGCTCCCCGATCACCTGAAGCTTCGTTATGCCGTCGTGGACGCAAAGGGAAAGGAGCTCCGCTCGACGCGGGATCTCGAATCCCTCAGAAAAGACCGGCTGGCAGAGGAGGAGTCCCGGGCCATCAACCGAGCCAGGGCCGCCTGGGAGCGCACGGGAATCAGGAACTGGGAGGCGCCGGGGCTGCCCGAGGAAATCCCCGAGGAAATCCCTCTGGATCCGCAAAACGCGCTCGAGGGGGTTGCCTACCCGGCCCTCGTTGCATCGGGCGATGCCGTCGACCTGAGATTGCTGAGAAACCGCCAGGAAGCCGAGTCGGCTCACCGGGCCGGTATCCGGGCCCTGTTGACCCTGCGTTTCAAAAAGGACCTGGAAACGATGCGACGCTACCTTACCCTGCGAGGGGAAATGAGGGTCTGGTCCGCCTATTTCGGGGGGCCCGGTGCGCTGGAGGACAGTCTTTGCCGGGGGCTGACGCGCCGGCTCCTGGAGAAGGGCTTCCGCACGCGCAAGGCCTTCGAGGATTATGCCCGGACCCTCGGGCGGGAGCTGCTGAAGGCGCCCCGGGAACTGCTCGACGAGGTGGAGCCGGTCCTGCGCGCCTATCACGAGGCGCGCCGTGCCCTCGCCGGCCTCGAGGCGGCCAACCTCACGAACCGGACGGTGCTCGGCTTCCTCGGGCGGATGCGGGGCGAACTCGAACGGCTGCTGCCCGCCTCGTTCCTGGAGCACTACGACCGGGAGCGCCTTCCTCAGCTTGCCCGCTATCTCAAGGCCCTGCAGGTGCGAGCCGAACGGGGGGCCGTGCACCTCGACAGGGACCGGGCGCGTGCCGCCGAAATCCGTCCCTTCGAGGAGAGGCTCGACGAATTCCTGAAGGCTCTCGCCCCCGGGGCTTCGCCCGAGAAGGCCAGGGCCGTAGATGAGTTCCGCTGGATGGTGGAGGAGTACCGGGTGTCTCTCTTCGCCCAAGGAATCAAGACCCCCTATCCCGTATCGCCGAAGCGCCTGCAGGGCAAGATAGAAGAAATCGAGGCCCTCGGATAAAATTTCGCTGGGATTTCGCGGGCAGATGTAATAAAAAGTGGCGTTTTGAAAGCAGCGGGGGGTCGGCAAGCTTCCCCCGGCACCGACAAGGATGGCCGTCCGTGGAAAAGACGATGCTGATCGTGGACGACGAGGTGACCGTCCGGGAGATCTTCAAGGATTTCTTCGGGGCCTCCGGCTACCGGGTCCTGACGGCGGAGGGCGCCGACAACGCCATCGAGATCCTCAACGATCGGGAAGTCGACGTGATCTTCCTGGATCTGCGGCTCTTCGGAACCAACGGGCTCGAACTGGGCCGCCGGATCCGCAAGGAAAAGCCGCTGGCCATCCTCTTTGCCATCACGGGGTGGGCCGGCCTCTTCGAGGTCGAGGAGTGCCGGGAGGCGGGCTTCGACGACTTTTTCATCAAGCCCGTCGAATTCGACATGCTCCAGAAAGCCGTCGAAGACGCCTTCGAACGGGTCGAGCGGTGGAGAAAAAGATAGGACTCCCGGCCGGCTCGCCCTTGACAATCGGAAAGGCGGCATTAATTTTAGCGCGGCTCGGTTCATTCGCACCTGTCTTTTCACATCATCATGCATAGAAGCAACCGGAGGAGGACTCGATCATGCCAGCGAAGGAAATCCTGTACGACGCAACCGCGAGGGAGAAAATCGCCAAGGGAGTCAACACCTTGGCGGATGCCGTCAAGGTAACCCTGGGGCCTCGGGGCCGCAATGTGGTCCTTGAGAAGAAATGGGGGGCCCCCACGGTGACGAAGGACGGGGTCACGGTGGCCAAGGAGATCGAGATGGAGGACATCTTCGAGAACATGGGCGCCCAGATGGTCAAGGAAGTCGCCTCCAAGACCTCGGACCAGGCCGGCGACGGCACGACGACGGCGACCATCCTCGCCCAGGCGATCTTCCGCGAGGGGGCCAAGCTCGTGGCGGCGGGCATCAACCCCATGGAGCTGAAGAAAGGGATCGACAGGGGCGTCGAGCTGATCGTGGAGGAACTCGAAAAGATCGCCAAGCCCGTCAAGGACAAGCAGGAGATCACCCAGGTGGGGACGATCTCGGCCAACAACGACACCGAGATCGGCACGATCATCTCCGATGCCATGGACAAGGTCGGCAAGCAGGGCGTCATCACCGTCGAGGACAACAAGACGCTCGAGACGGTGCTCGATTACGTCGAGGGCATGAAGTTCGACCGGGGATTCATCTCGCCCTACTTCGTCACCAACGCCGAGAAGATGGAGGCCGTCCTGGAGGACGCCCTCATCCTGATCACGGACAAGAAGATCAGCAACATGCAGGAGATCCTGCCGCTGCTCGAGCAGGTAGCGAAGACCGGCAAGCCCCTCATGATCGTAGCCGAGGACGTGGAGGGCGAGGCCCTGGCGACGCTCGTCGTGAACAAGGTCCGCGGCGTTCTCAAGTGCGCCGCCATCAAGGCACCCTACTTCGGGGACCGCCGCAAGGGCGCCCTGCAGGACATCGCCGTCGTCACCGGCGGCAAGGTGATCTCCGAGGAGATGGGCATCAAGCTCGAATCGGCGACCGTGAAGGACCTCGGGCGGGCGCGCCGTATCGTCATCGACAAGGACAACACGACCTTCATCGACGGGGCGGGGAAGAAGGCCGACATCGAGGAGCGCGTCCGGCAGCTCAAAAAGGAGATCGAGATCATCCAGCTGGACTACGACCGCGAGAAGGCCATGGAGCGGCTCGCCAAGCTCACCAGCGGGGTCGCGATCATCAAGGCGGGCGCCGCCACGGAAATCGAGATGAAGGAGAAGAAGGCCCGCATCGACGACGCCCTGAACGCGACGCGCGCGGCCGTCCAGGAAGGCATCGTGCCTGGAGGCGGCGTGGCTCTGATCCGCTGCTCGGGCGCCCTCGACAGGGCGACGCTCGAGGGCGACGCCCGCTACGGCATCGAGATCGTCCGCAAGGCCATCGAGGAGCCCTTGAGGATGATCGCGAAGAACGCCGGCTACGAGGGATCCGTCGTCGTGGAGAAGGTCCGCGAGAAGAAGGGGGCCTTCGGCTTCGACGCCGACAGCGGCGAGTACGTGGACATGACGAAGGCGGGCATCATCGACCCGGCCAAGGTGGTCCGGCTCGCCCTGCAGAACGCGGCCTCGGTGGCCTCGCTGCTCATCACGACCCGCACCATGGTGGGCAAGAAGGCCGAACGGGAAGAGGGCGTTACGGCCTAGAGAGCCCAACGGCCCCACCCCCACAGCAGCGTTCCGTCCCCCGGGGAGGCCCGTTCTTCCCCGGGGGTTCTTCCCAATCACGAAAAAACCGAGTTCTTCCCGCGGGAAGACGCGTTTCGACCGCTTGAGCCCGGTGCGCCGCCGACGCAACCCTCGCCCTGCGGGCTCAGGCAGTTCGCCCCGAGGCCGCTCCGCAGAGGACGTGTTCCCAAGGGCGCCTGAGTCCACATGCAGAGCCTGCAGCGTTCACGATAAGAGAAGAGTCCGGTCCCCATCATGAAGCGTCCGTCCGATACCGACCCGATGGACAACCGCATGGCCGAACCCGCCTCCGGCCCCCCGGCTGTGCTGCGCGAGTTCGACCGTCTCGGCGGCAGGGAAATCCTGGAGCGCATCCTTCGGGACCGAAACCCCCGCAAGCTGGTCGAGGAGCTGCCCGCCGGGGACTTCTACTGGATCGCAAAGAAGATCGGCGCGGACGACTGCCTTCCGCTGCTGGAGCTGGCCGGCCCCGACCAGTGGCAGTACCTGCTGGACCTGGAGATCTGGAACCGCGACGAGATCCATGGCGCGGAGGCCCTGGCCTGGCTCCGGCGCCTCTTCGAAGCGGACCGCCCCAGGACGCTCCGGTGGCTGCTGGGCGAGGGGAACGCCCTGCTCTACTTCGTCCTTCAAAAGAGCCTCGAGGTCATGGTCCGGGAGGAAGACGACAGGGAATTCGAGATCCCCGAGGGGTTCTTCACCCACGACGGGGTCCTGTACCTCAACGCCCTCGACCCGGAATCCGAGCCGTTCCTGCGGGAGCTGACGGGGGCCATCGCCGGGGCCAGCCTGCCCGCCTACCAGACGCTGATTTCCAGCCTCGCCAGCGCCGTCCCCTCGGAGATGGAGGAAGGCATGTACCGGATGCGCAACGTGAGGCTCGCCGAGAGCGGTTTTCTGCCCCTCGAGGAGGCCGTCTCCATCTTCTCGCCCCTCTCCCCCGGGGCGTTGATCCGCGAGGGGAAAGCGGCGGTCGTCGACGTGACCACCGGGGACGAACCGGCAGCCCTCATCCCCTTCCTGCCGCTCCACGAGGGCGGGCAGGAGGGGTGCCTCCGGGAGGCGATCGCCCGTGTGACGGATCCCCTGGCCCTGGACCGTCTGCGCCTCGAGTTCGCGGGGCTGGCAAACCGGATCGCCGTCGTGGAGGGGCTCGCCCGGATCGAGCTCGAGGGGCTCGTCGGGATGGCCCGCAAGGCTGCCGGGTTCATCAACATCGCCCTGGAAGAGCTGACGGGCAGGGACCGGGAGGCAGCGGCGGCCCTGCTCGTGCAGAACCCGCTGGAGTCGGTTTTTCGCGTCGGCTTCGGGTTCGTCCTTCGGCTCAAGCGGGTGGCCGAGAACTGGCGACGGATCGCCTGGTTCCGCAAGGCGGGCTTCGAGAACGCGTTCTGGGGCGAGGAGCGCGGTGAGCTGCTGTCCGGGCTTCTTCTGCAGAGGCCGCGGCTCTATGCGGGGCTCCGGGACGGGGAACTCTACCGGGATTTTTCCGGAGCCGAAGACCTTTCGGGCGCGAGCAAGTCGCTCATGAGGCTGATCGCCCTGGACGGATTCCTGAACGCCCTGACGGAATGTTTCCCCCTCGACCGCGAAACGGCCTCCCGCGAAGGCCTGACCTGCCGGCACCTGCTCTTCACCTTCTGGGCCCGCAAGCGGCTGGGGCTCGGGCCCGGTTTCTCGGCCATCACGCCCGGCGAGGCGCGATCCCTTTTCGCGGCCCTGCGCGAGGGCGAGACGGCGCCGCCCTGGCGGATGGAGCGCGTCCGGGCCGTTTTCCTCGAGGACATGACGGCCCAGACCGCGGGACTCACCGGGGACCTGCAGGCCGCGCTGCGGGAGGAGCTGGCAGCCCTGTGGGAGGAGTTCCGATCCGAATACGAGAACGTCCCCCACGAAGACACGGAAATGAAGCACAACCCTTTCCTGATCATCGAGTAGCAACCCCACCGGGAGGTTCCCATGAAAAGGGAAAAAGCCCCCCCGCTTCAGGGCAAAGGCATCCCCTCGGCGCCGAGCCACCTCTTGCAGGACATTTTGACGGACGCCCGCGGGATCAACAACAGGACGCTGGAGACGGTCATCCTCCTGGCCGTGGAGATCGCCCGGGAGGGACGCGAGGGCAGGAAGGTGGGAACGATGTTCGTCATTTCCGATTCCGAGGCGGTCCTCGAACACTCCCGCTGTCTCATCCTCGACCCCCTGCAGGGCCATCCCAAGAGCAAGCGCCATCTGGACGATCCCGATCTCCGCGAGACGATCAAGGAGCTGGCCCAGCTCGACGGCGCCTTCGTCGTATCGGACGAGGGGGTCGTTCTATCCGCCTGCCGGTACATCGACGCCCCCGGCAGCGGCGTATCGCTGCCGCTCGGCCTGGGGAGCCGCCACATGGCCGCCGCGGCGATCACGAAACTCACCAACGCCATCGCCGTCGTCGTCTCCGAAAGCTCGATTGTCCGGATCTTCGACAACGGGGAACTGGTCTCGGAGATCCTGCCCGAGATCTGGCTGCTGAGCCGCTACAGCCTCCACCTGAAGGGGCCCACCTCGGAGCAGACGGAGGACCAGCTCACCGTGGTCAGCAGGGTGGAGCGAAAGGGGCGACGTCCGGCAAGAGCGAAACGGTCCCGCCCCTAGGGCCGGCCGTCCATCTCCCGACCCGCGCCGTCCCAGGGAACCGCGGCGTTCCCGGGGGGTCTTGACAAGAGCCCATCCGTGATTAATATTAGGATCGAAATCCGGCATTACTCAACAATATCGGCATGTTGAGCTGAACCGACTGTCGATATGCCCTGCAGGAAAACAAACACAAAAAGCTGAAGAGCATCATTTCGTGAAAGGAGGTTGGATCTATGTTCTGGCCCGAATTCAGAAGCACGGGATTGTCTTCAGACCTGTGGCGCGAGATGGATCGCCTGCAGCAGGAGATGGATCGTCTCTTTTCCGGGCTGAGCCCGACCTACGCGCGGAGCTTCCCGGCCGTGAACATCTGGGAAGGCGAAGGCGACGCGGTCGTGACGACGGAGTTGCCCGGCGTCGATCCGGACAAGATCGATCTTTCCGTCCGGGGCGACATGTTGACGATTGCCGGCGTCAGGGACGCCGAACCCCTGAAGGAGGGAGAGGCGTACCACCGGCAGGAGAGGCGTCACGGGCAATTCGTGAGAACCGTCAAATTGCCCTTCCGCGTCGATGAGAGCGGGATCGAAGCTTCGTTCGAGAGGGGGATCCTGAGCATCCGGCTGCCGCGCCACCGGGATGAAATGCCCAAGAGGATCCCGATCAAGACAACGTGAGGAGGTGAGCACGATGGCACACGAAATCCAGGCAGTCCGAGCGCAATCCCCGGCAGGGGTCGAGCATACGCGGGATCGGAAGATCTTCATCCCACCCGTGGACATCGTCGAGTCGAAGGATGCGATTCTGCTGACGGCCGATATGCCCGGCGTGGATGAGAAGAACGTCCATGTGACGCTGGAAAAAAGCGTTCTCACCGTTCTGGGCGAGATCGAACCGGTATCCGTGAAGGACCGCAAGCTCGCCTACGAGGAGTACGAGATCGGCGATTTCGAGCGCTCCTTCACCCTGTCCGACGAGATCGACCCGGATCGGATCGAGGCGACCTTGAAAAACGGGGTTCTGCGGCTGGTCCTCCCCAAGACGGAGGCCGCCCGTGCCAAGAAGATCCCCGTCAAGACAGCCTAAAGCGAAACGGAGGGTTGCATCATGACACTGCGAGATTTGATTCCCTGGAACCGCACCGGCAGCGTGCCGGTAAGGAGGGGGGATGGGTCTCCTTTTTTCCCCCTGCAGCAGAGAGTGAATGATCTCTTCGATTCCTTCTTCCGGGATTTCGCCATGACACCCGCGAGGGTCGCCCGTGAGGAGTGGCCCGGGGTGTTCTGGCCCGAGATCGACGTCTCGGAGACCGGCAGCGAGATGGTCGTCACCGCTGAGCTTCCGGGGCTCACCGAGAAGGACGTCAACATCACTCTCGAGAGGAATTCGCTGATCCTGTCGGGAGAGAAGAAGGAAGAGAAGGAGGAGAAAGGGAAGAACTACTGGCATTCCGAGAGGCGCTTCGGGTCCTTCCGCCGAGTCATTCCCCTCCCCGAGGAAGGGGTTGACGAGCAGAAGGTCCGGGCCGAGTTCAAGGGCGGGGTGCTGACCGTGACGCTTCCGAAGACGGAAGAGGCGCGGAGGCAGCACAAGAAAATCCCCGTCAGGACGGCCCACTAGCGCACCGGCGGTTCATCCCCATCCTGCTCGAAGGGGCCCCGGCGCGAAGTCGCCGGGGCCCTTTTTTCATGCCACCCGAAACCTGAGGCGGATCGTCCCCGATTCGAAGCCCCCCGGCGCAGGGGAGATTTCCACCGATGCGCCGTCGCGGACGATGCCCGTAACCCGGAGGAAGAGGCGCACGGGCGATGATTCGAAGCCGCCCCCCAGGCAGGCCATGCAGGGAAACAGCCAGTCCCTGCCGGATCCCCCGCAGAAACGGCACGCGGCGGACCGGGGAAGGTCGATCTCGATGACGGAACCCGGCTGAGCCTCATGCCGGCTCAGGTGGACTTCGAACTCCCGGGATCCCTGGATGCCGCCGCCCGCAAGACCGTCTTCCCAGAACCCCCCGAGACGCTCGCCGGGCGGCACTCGAAACCCGGGTCCCGAGAAGCGGCCGTGCCGCCGCTCGGGCACGAGAGGCTCCGGCCGGACCCGGCGCCCCGCCCCCGGGGCCCTCTGCCGGTTCTCTTCCCGCACCGCCTCCAGGGCGCGATCGTATTCCTCCCTCCTGTCGGGGCGGGAGAGCACCTCGTAGGCCTCGGCGATCTCCTGGAATCGGGCCGTGGAATCCCGCCCGGCCCGGTCGGGGTGGAGCATCTTGGCCTTTTCGCGGTACGCTTTGCGGATGGCGGCCTCTCCCTCTTTCGGTGAGACCCCCAGAACGCGGTAGTAATTTTTCTTTCTCGGGGCCATGGCGCCCGTCACCCGTGAAGATCTTCCCTGAATCCAATCATAGAAAAGACGGCCCCGATGTCAAGACCGCAACTCGAAGGAAGCGGCCCGGGGGGCTTTATTTCCGCGGCTGCACCCGGGCCCTTTCCGCCGGACGCTACGTCTTCGCCGCGAGGCGCCTCACCGCCGCCTCGAGGCCGTCCAGGGTGAGTTCGTACATGGGGAAGACCTGGCGGATGATGCCGATCGTGCGCACGCGGTCCCACTCCCGGAGCGGGGCGGGGTTGAGCCAGACGGCATGGCGGAAGAGGCTCGCGAGGAACTTGAGCCGGTCGATGCTCGGGCGGGTGCTGCGCTGCGTGTAGTCGATGGCGCCGCCTGCGTACATGAGCTCGTAGGGCGACATGCTGGCATCGCCCAGGAGGATGAGCCGCGTCTCGGGGTCGCGCAGGGCGAAGTCGTCGAGGCGCTCGGGCCGGTAGAAGCGCTGGGCATCCTGCCAGACGACGTCGTAGACGGAGTTGTGGAAGTAGTAGGTCCGCAGGTCCTTGAACTGCGAGCGGGCGTAGCTGAAGAGGGTCTGGACGAGATCCACGTAGGGCTCCATGGACCAGCCTCCGTTGTCGATCATGAGGATCACCTTGAGGCGGTCCGTGAGCCTGCGGTCGAAGACGATCTCGATCTCTCCCGCGTTTCGCATCGTCTCGCGGATCGTCTTGTCCACGTTGACGAGGTCCTTGGGGCCGGCGGGCACCATCCGGCGCAGCCTCTTGAGGGCCTCGCCCAGCTGGGCCTGCGTAAGGGGCCCTTCCTGGGAGTAGTCGCGGTAGCGCCTATCCATGGCCACCTTGACGGCAGACTTGTTGCGCGAAACACCGCCCACGCGCATCCCCTCCGGGTGATGTCCCGAGTGGCCCACAGGGGAAGTGCCCCGCGTGCCGATCCAGCGGTTGCCCCCGTGGTGGGCCTCCGTCTGCTCCTTGAGCCGGTCCAAAAAATACCGGATGAGCTCCTCGGGAGTCATCTTCTTCAATTTTTTTACATCCGCCCCGAAGGCCGCCGCCACCGCGGCCGGGTCCTTCAGCCACTCCTCGAGCAGGGCCTTCGCGATGTCGGTCAGTTCGTGGGTTTCGGGGTCCTTCAGCTCGACGCCGCGGAAGTGGTGCAGGAAGACCTGGTCGTAGAGATCGAAGTATCGCTCGCTTTTCACCAGCAGAGCCCGGGCGACGGTGTAAAAGTCCTCGAGCGAGGTGACGAGTCCAACGGAGAGTGCCTTCTGCAGGCGCAGGTAGGACGTGGGCGTCACGGGGACGCCCCTGTCGCGCAGGGTGTAAAAGAATTGAATGAACATCTCGTTAACCGGCGTAAGGCAGACGGCTTAAGGCATCGGGAAAAGATAACTTCCGATCCCTGCCGCGGTCATGAACCACGATTCATTGGCGTCGAAGCCGGGCAACGGCCCTGGCGGCAAGGGTCAAATCGCTGCTCTTCTTGTAGAGGACCCCCAGGTAGGGGACCTCTCCCCGCTGGAGAAGGGCCGGCCTGAAATCGGGGTCCGACCGAAGGGCCCGGATCCAGTTGATGAGCTCCCGCGTGGCCGGCTTCTTTTCGACCCCCCCGATCTCCCGCAGCCGGTAAAAGGTCTGGATGCACGCCTGCGCCACGTCCTCGCTGAGCTTTGGGAAGTGCACCTCCACGATGCGGCGCATCATCTCCGGCTCGGGGAAGGCGATGTGGTGAAAGTTGCACCGCCCCAGGAAGGGATCCGAGAGATCCTTCTTGGCGTTGGAGGTGATGATCACGACGGGGCGGTTCTTCGCCTTCACCGTCTTGTCGATCTCGATGATGTCGAAGGACATCTGGTCGAGCACGTCGAGCATGTCGTCCTGGAAGTCCGTGTCGGCCTTGTCGATCTCGTCGATGAGCAACACCGTCTTCTCGTCGGCGACGAAGGACTGGCCGATCTTGCCCATCCGGATGTAGGCCTCGATGTCGCTCACGTCACGCTTCGAGTCGCCGAAGCGGCTGTCGTTGAGGCGGGTCAGCGTGTCGTACTGGTAGAGGGCGTCGACGAGCTTCATGCTCGACTTGACGTTGAGGGTGATGAGCGGCATGCCGAGGCTCTCGGCAATGGCGTACGCCAGCATCGTCTTGCCCGTTCCGGGCTCGCCCTTGAGAAGAAGCGGCATCTCCAGGGCCATGGAGACGTTGACGATCTTGGCAAGTTCCTCGTCGAGGACGTATCGCGAGGCCCCCCGGAAAGTCCGGGGGTACGGTTGCTGTTCCTTCATGGTTCTCTCCATCTGCGTTTTTTTCGGGGCTGCAATGCAAACCCCCGGAAGGAAATCCCGGGGGTGATTGGTTTTACTCCGGATCCGGAAAATTTTCCACGGCGAAAAAAGGGGGTCATTCGAACTTCGAGAGGTCGAACCCTTCGCGCTCCATGGTCTCCCTCACCGCGGCGATGTCCCTGTGACCCTCCACGGCGGCCTGGATCGTTTTCTCGCCGCGTAAATCGCCCAGGAGGATGGCCCCGGCCACGGTGTGGTTCTCGATCACGAGCTTGCGGTAGACGCATTTTTCGTCGTCGGAGAGAACGACGCACTCGTCCTCGCCCTCTGCGTCGATATCGCCCATGGAGACGAGATCGATCCCGGCGACCTTGAGGCGGTGCGACCGCAACGTTCCCTCGTAGGCCGTCTCTCTGCCCGCCATATTGGCCCCCGCCGCACGGCCCTGGGCCATGGCGGCGGGCCAAGTGCCGTAGTAGACGCCCCGGTGCTCGACCAGGTCGCCTGCGGCGTAGAGGTCCTCGATGCTCGTCCGGAGCCGGTCGTCGACCTGCACGGCCTTCCCGATCTTCAGGCCCAGCGTGCGGGCCAGGGAAAGGTCCGGGGCGGCGCCTGCCGAAAGGAGCACCATGTCCGTCTCCAGGGTGCTGCCGTCCTCGAGACGGACGGCGAGGCGCCCGTCCAGACGAGCGATCTCCCGCGGGGTGACGCCGAGATGAAACGAAAAGCCCATCTCCTCGAGACGCCTCTGCAGAAAGACGGCGCCTGCGGCATCCATCTGCTTCGGCAGCAGGCGCTTGTTGCGCCCCACGACGGCCACCTGCA
>MVQS01000166.1 GCA_002067855.1 Syntrophaceae bacterium PtaB.Bin038 | reverse complement strand
GCGGCCGTGCTGGGCGCGGCGGCGACAGCGGCCAGGGGCCGGGAACAGGACTTCTGGCTTGCGGGCTTCGATGCCGCGTGGGAGATCGACGTCTTCGGCGGCATCCGCCGTCAGGCGGAGGCGGCCGATGCGGACCTCGCCGCCTCCGGCGAGGCGCTGCGTGATGCCCTCGTCTCGCTGCGGGGGGAGCTGGCGCGGAATTACTTCGAGCTCCGGGGGCTGCAGCTGCGGATGGAGATTGCCCGGCAGGAGGCGGGGATTCGCAGGGACAACGTGGAGATCACCCGGGAGAGGGCCCGGGCGGGCCTCGCGAGCGAGCTCGACTACGCGAGGGCCTCGGGGGAGCTGGCCAGCGCCGAGGCCCGCATCCCCGCGCTCGAGCGAGCCCTGAAGGCCGCCGTGTTCCGGATCGGCGTCCTGCTGGGGCAGGAACCCGCAGGCCTGGAGGCGGAGCTTCGCGCGGCGGGCGCCCTTCCCGCTGCGCCGCCGGATCTGCCCGTGGGGCTGCCCTCGGAGCTGCTGCGGCGCCGACCCGACATCCGAAAGGCCGAGCGCGAGCTGGCGGCGGCGACGGCCCGCATCGGGGTGTCGACGGCCGATCTCTTCCCCCGGTTCTCCCTCACGGGGGCCTTCGGCTGGCAGGCCGGCGAAAGCAGGCTCCTGTTCCGCGACGAGAGCAACTTCTGGGCGATCGGCCCCACCCTGCGGTGGCCCATCCTCAACTTCCGCCGCATCCTCTCGCAGATCGACGTGAGCAAGGCGGTGCGCGAGGAGGCGCTGGCCCGTTACGAGCGATCGGTCCTGACCGCCCTCGAGGAGGTCGAAAACGCCCTGACGGCCCTGTCTCGCGAGAAGGCCCGCAGCGTGTCCCTTATCGGGGCCGTGGAAGCCAACAACCTGGCCGTGAAGCTCGCCATGGACCGGTACCTGGCGGGCGTGCAGAGCTACCTGGCCGTCACGGATGCCCAGGCGGCCCTCTACGCGGCGGAGGACCAGCTGGCGCAGAGCCGGCAGGCCCAGTCCCAGGCGCTCGTGGCCCTCTACAAGGCCCTCGGGGGCGGCTGGGAGGAAAACGCGTCCTCACCGGCAGCCGGTGAGGAATAGCCGGGACCCGGTTGACCGGTGAAGATCGGGATCGACGACGGGAGGGTTCGGTCGATGGACAGGATTCCCTGCGTGGGCGAAGCCGCCCCGGATTTCAAGGCCGCTGCGCTTCATGGCGGCAGGCAGGTCGAGATCATGCTCTCAAGCTTTCGGGGGCAATGGGTCGTGCTGATCTTCATCCCCGGGGACTTCACCTGCGTGTGCCCGACGGAGATCGCCGCCGCGGCCGTGAAGTACCCTGCATTCCGGGAACTCGGCGCGGAGGTGCTGGCGGTGAGCACCGACCCCGTGGAGGCCCACCGGGATTTCCAGGAAAAGGAGCTTGTCCGCGTCGTGAGCGGCGGGGCCCTGTTTCCCCTCGTCTCGGACCCGACGGGTGCCGTCGGCTCCCTTTACGGGCTCTACGACGCCGGGCGGAAGACCGAGCGGCGGGGCCACTTCCTCATCGATCCCGACGGGGTCATCCAGTCCCTCGAGGTGCTGGCCGCCCCGCTGGGGCGGAGCATGGCGGAGATCCTGCGCCAGCTGCGGGCCCTGAGGGAGCACCGTGCGACGGGGCGCATGACGCCCTGCGGCTGGGAACCCGGCAAGCCGACCCTGCCTCCCGTGGACGAATCGGGCGCCCCCGCGAGGCCCTGGGAGCAGTGGAAGCCGCGCGAGGCGTTCTGAGCCGCACAGCCGCCCGCGTCGGGGCAGTGCCCCTCAGGGCCCGATCTCTCGGTCTCGTGTCGACGTTTTTTTCAAACCCCACGTCCCGTAAAGGAGGTGTCCCATGCAGTTCAAATACGGCGCGCGATTTGCCCTGGCGGTTGCAGGCCACGGCTGCATCCGTTACGAGAACCGGCGCTACGGCATCAACCTGGGGTGGTCGAGCGACGCCCCGTTTCCGGAATGGGAATTCCGGCGCGCGGGTGTCTCGGGAAACGTGGACCCGAAGTTCCCCCTGGCCCTTTACAACCGGGTTGCCGATGATTGTGTCGTCTGCGCCGAGCGGTCCTACGGCATCAGCCTCCGCTGGGCCCGTGACGCCCGGCGTGCCGATCCCCATGAATGGGTCGTCGAGGGCGACTTTCCCGTTTTTCGCCTGAAGAATCTCGCCGCCGCCCGGAGAGGTGACGCCTACCTGCTCTACGGAGAACAGCGCTACGGCATCAACCTGGTCTGGGGTCGGCGGCCGGCGGGGGGCAATTTCTTCCTCGAGCCGCTCGCCGAGCCCGCCCTGCCGGACGCGGGGGATTATGTGCCGGGCGAGGCGTCGATCAGCACCCGGCGCCCGCAGACGTGGGCCGTGGAGTGGGACGGACGGGAGGGGCTCGATTTCGAGGCCTACGCGACCCCGATCCGGTCGCCCTATATCCAGAACGTGACCTGCGACGCCGCGACCGTCCTCTGGCGGGTGGGGATCCCGAAGGGATGGGACCCGCGGGCCTGGGCGGGCAGGCTCCAGGCCCGTGCCTGGGTCGCGCCCGCCGGCACGGCGACGACCGGCGGGACGCTGTACCGGACGGGCGACGCAACCCGGCCGATCGAGGCGGGGGACGCGACGGGCACCTACCAGTATGAATCGGGCGTGACCTTCGACCATGACGTGCCTTCGGGAAGCGGCGAGAACGACTACTGGCTGAACCGCCTCTCCGACCGCCCCGTCATCCGGTTCCGGGTCACCTTCCGCGACCTCCGGCCGGGCACGGTCTATCATTACCGGGTGGAGTGCGAGGGCGTCGCCGACGACCAGGACCGCCGGCTCGCGAACCTCGTCCTGGCCGACGATGTCACGTTCCGCACGGCCCCGGACCCGACGGGCAACCCGCGGGTGCGCTTCGTCGCCATGGGCGACCTCGGCCCCGGGGATGGTCAACCCAGCTATTTCTACGACGTCTTCGACCTGTTCCACAACGTCTGCCGCAGCCGGGGCCCTCATCTCTGGCTTGCCCTGGGCGACATCGACAACGATACGGACGGCCACCCCAACGCGATGGACCCCTTCTTTTTCCATGTCTACAACGCCTATCACGGCCGGAAGGACCCGCGCCTGACCTCCCACACGCGCGCGGCGAGGCGCACGACCGTCAAGGCGTTCCGGAGCCCTCCCTACTGCGGGCTGCTGGGCGGCCTGCCCGTGTATCCCACCTTCGGAAACCACGACATCTGCAACAAAGGATGGCCCTCGTCGGTGGACGGGTGCCTCGCTTACTGGCAAAAGGCTTACCGGGGAGGCTTCGATCTGCCCTCGGCGGGCTGGGACGGCGCCTCGGCGCGTTTCAACACGGGCAGCGGCGGGTTCTTCTACACGTTCCGCCACGGGAACGTCATCTTCCTCTCTCTGGGGATTCCCGACCTCGAGGGATGCGACCTCGGCAACGGGCGAACCTGGACGCGGGAATGGGCGGCGCGTCAGGAGGAGGCGCTGCGAGACTACCTCGCCTCCCTCCGGGGGGAGATCGAGAAGACCGACGTCTGGCTCGTCGTCTACCTCCACGACCACCACGCGATCATCGACGACGGGGGGAAATACCCGGAGCTGTTCCTGCGCTACGGCGTGGACCTGGCCCTGGCGGGCCACCAGCATTTCTTCCGGCACAGGACGGTATGGAACGGGCCTGCGGACTACCGCGCCGTCGTGGCGGGAGTCGGGGGGTTCGGCGACACGGACCCGGGCGACGACTGCAAGCGCCCCGGCTTTGTCCTGGCCGAGGTGCAGGGCAATGTGCTCCGGTACTGGAAATACGACACGCACCGCTGCGACGCGGAGGGGAAACCGAGGGGCCGGGACGCCCTGGCGCCCGCGATCCGGGAGTACTGCCGGATCACGAAAACCGGCTTCGGCAGGCACATCGTTGAAAGCACGGAGGGCTGAGGCGGATCACCGCCTCATTTCAGGCCCCGCAGGCCCGGGTCGGGACTGCACCGTTCTGCGACAGGCGCATCAGCGGCGCGGCAACTCGACCTCGAGCCAGGGGGTCTTGTTGCGCGTTTCGTCCGATTCGCGCCTGGATCATGCTGTCGACGGCCCCCCGGCGGCTGCGTCCACGGCCTCTGAGGCCGCTGCGCGGCCCGGGGCGTCTGAGCGGGCGCGGCCGCATCTCTGCTGCGCATGTCGTGGACGGAGGCGGGGATGCGGTGAACCGGTAACACGATGAGGCTGCCGGCCGATACGTCTTGCCGATGATGTGGATCTCGCTTTCGTATCGTGGTATTCAGATTCCATGTGCGGCATCGAGTGTTGACAACCCAACCCACGCAACCCTGACAGGGGGTGTAACGGACCGTCCCATGAACCCCGTTTCGACCGGAAGCGGGGTTTTCTTTTCGGTCCGGTTGAGGAGGGACCATGAAACGAGCGGCTCTGCCCCTGGTTGTTCTAACGGCGTTGATCTTCCTTTCGTGTGCACTCGTCCTGTTCATGACCGGCTGCACGAGTACCGGCCAAAAGAAGGAGAACTACTGGAAGACCCAGATCGGTGTCGCAAAGTACGACGATGTCGTCACGCGTCTCGGGCCCCCCGTATCCAAGGAGACGCTGTCCGACAGGAGCTTCGTGGCAAAGTGGGTCAGGACGTCGCAAACCGTCGGCCGTACCGACTTGTGGACGGAAGAGACGGTGATGCGGTTTTCGTCCGACGGCGTCTTGCGTCAATCGACGGTGGATGAGTATTGAGAGCCCAACCGCGTTGTGAGCCGAGGGATGCAGCTTCGCACTCCGGGGAAATCAGAGCGTCGGGGGATTTTCTGGGATGTCCGGCGCTGCAGCCATGCTGTCGAAGACCGCCTGCAGTTTCCTCAACGCGAAGGGCTTGGCGAGACGGAGATCGGCCCCCGCGTCCTCGAATTCCCTCAGGGTCGAAAGGTACCCGCTCATGCCGATGACGAGGACGTCCTGAAAGTTCGCCTTGATGAATCGGCAGAGTTCGACGCCGTCC
>MVQS01000165.1 GCA_002067855.1 Syntrophaceae bacterium PtaB.Bin038 | reverse complement strand
GCCTTCTCGGCGGTCTACCGCTCCGAGTTCAAGGAGAACCTCGTCCGCATCGTCGGGATGGCCCGCCGGAGGCTCTCGGCGACCGTTGTGCTGCCCACGTCCCACCCCCTCGTCGATCCCCACGAGCAGGCCGCCCTCGAGATCTACCACCGGACGATCCGCGAGGTGGCACTCGACCTGGGCTGCGGGCTCGTTCCCGTCCACACCGCCTGGGCGGGCCGCCTGAGGGACGCGGGCCTGCCGACGACGGCGTTCCTCCAGGCCGATGCCCGGCTGCCCGACGAGGAGGGGCAAGGGCTCTACGCCGCCATCCTGGACCGTCATCTGAGCCATATCCTCTGATCGGCCTGCCCCCCGCGTTGGCACGAAACTTGTTTCATTGGGGGATGGGAAAACCGTTCCCGCGGGGTGCAGTCATGCTGGTCCGATATTGGATGTCCGAGTCGCCGATCGTCGCCCTCGAACGAACCGACCTGTACGAGGCCCTGAGTCTGATGCTCAAGCACGACATCCGCAGGCTGCCGGTCGTGTCGCCCGAGAACAGGCTCTGCGGCATCGTCACCCTCTCCGACCTCTACCCGTACGTCAACCCCGTCAAGCTGCAGGGGGAGCTGCCGGCCCCCGACGTGGAGAATCTCAGGAAGCACACCGTGGCCGAAGCCATGACGAGGGAACTCGTCACCTGCGGGCCGAACACGGCGCTGGAGGACGTGGGGGCCCTGATGCGGGAGAAGAAGATCGGGGCCCTGCCGGTGCTGAAGGAAGACCGCCTCGTGGGCATCATCACGGACTGCGATGTCCTGGAGGCGCTCTGCGGGATTGCGAGGGCGGGCGACAACAACGTGCGGATCTGCATGAGCGTCCCCGCCGGGGAGAAGCAGAACATCATCTACGACATCGTCGAGCTGTGCAAGCGCCACCGGATGGACCTCCAGACGGTGCTCGTCCATCCCTTGAAGGGCAGCAAGCGATGCCTCGTGATGATCCGGGTGGAAGGCCTGCGGATGGATGACTTCCTCAAGGCCCTGTGGGACATCAACTACCAGGTGCTGATCGTCAGCGACGGGACGGACCGGGGGAAAAAACGCTGATGCACGTTTCCGTTAGAGGGGGAGAGAGTCTGAAGGTGAGAAGGGTGGAGAAGCGGAAAGTGTAAATAAGGCTGCCGGCTCATCCAACGTTCTCACCCTCTCAATTTCTTACCTTCTCTTTCTCAGAGGAACGGGACCAGGCTGTCGATGAGGATCATGTGCCACACCGTCACGGCGCTGTACAGGACGGCCGCAACGGCAAGGCAGACCCTGGCCATGCGAAGGTGCGCCAGGCTGCTCAACAGGATGACCGACAGGGAAACGACGGCGTACTTCCAGATCCAGAAGGATTCGCCGAAGGCGGCGATGGCTGCGCGGGCGATCGGGTTGACCTCCCAGCCCCCGTGGGCGAGAATGAATTCCGTGAAGATCGCGTCGGCCAGGTTCAGGATGATCACCAGGACGGCCAGGGAGAAGACCCCGGGGCAATCCCTGCGCTCGCTGAGGAATTGCAGCCATCCGGTCGCGGTCTGAAGCGACCTGCAGCATCCGTCCATCCCCGTCCCCTTTCCGCGGACCCGCGCCGCCCGTTCTCGCTGACGACATCCAACCACGAAACACGGCGGGCGGGCAATACGACGGGAAGGTGATTTTTTCTACGAAAAAAGAAGTAGGCTCACCGGCGGGTCAGCAGGGCCGCCTCCCGCTTCCCCCTGGCCTCGTCGACGCGGCTCAGGGCGAAACCGCCCGCCAGGAAGAGCAGGGCCACGGAGACGATGCCGATGCGTGACGCCGCACTCCCCTCGTAGCCCATGGAGCGGGCCCAGATGCCGGTGGCGCCGATGAGGACGGGACCCGCGACGGAGGCAAAGCGGCTCAGCATGTTGTAGAAGCCGAAGAACTCGGCCGATTGCTCGGCCGGGATGATCCGCGAGTACAGGGATCGGCTGAGGGCCTGGACGCCTCCCTGGACGAGGCCGATCATGCCGGCCAGGATGTAGAACTCCCGCGGTTCATCGATGAAGGCCCCGTAGACGGTGATCGCCAGGTAAACGGCGATTCCGATCAGGATGGCCCGCTTCGCCCCGATTCTCTCGCCGAGGCGCCCGAAGGCGAGCGCGGACGGGAACCCGATGAACTGGGTGATGAGCAGCGCGACGATCAGGTCGTCGGCCTTGAACCCGATCGAGAGGCCGTAGTCGAGGGCCATGACGATGATCGTGTCGACGCCGTCGATGTAGAGCCAGTAGGCCGCAAGGAAGAGGAAGATCGTGCGGAGGCTCCGGATCCGCCGGAATGTGTCGCGCAGCTGGGCAAGCCCCTCCCGGACGGCGGCGCCCGGGGACGGGGACGGCGAAACGCCGCGCTCCCGCACGAGGAACACCAGGGGCACGGAGAACAGGGCCCACCACAGGCTCACGGAAAGGAACGAGAGCTTCACCCCCTCCCCGCTGCCGGGCAGTCCGAACGTGGCGGGCGAGAGGGTCATCCACACGTTGAGGGCGAAGAGGACGCCCCCGCCGAGGTACCCCATGGAAAAGCCCAGCGACGAGACGAAATCCCTCCGCGGCTCCGCGGCCACCGTCGTCAGGAGGGAATCGTAGAAGACGATGGAGCCCGCAAAACCCATCATGGCCAACACGTAGCAGGCCGCCGCCGCCTGCCAGCTGCCCCGCGGGACCCAGTACAGGGAGGCGGTCGCCGCGATGCCGAGGGCCGCGAAGAACAGCAGGAAGTTCTTCTTTGCCGCGCCCCGGTCGGCGATGGCCCCGAGGGCGGGCGCCATGAGAGCCACCAGGATGCCCGCCGCCGAGTTGGCCAGCCCCAGCTTCGCCGTGCTCACCACGGGATCGGTCCCCGCCGTCCAGTACTCCTTGAAGAAGATCGGGAAGAAGGAGGCCATGAC
>MVQS01000164.1 GCA_002067855.1 Syntrophaceae bacterium PtaB.Bin038 | reverse complement strand
GCGCCGCAGGCCTTGGCCGCGGCGCCTTCTCGTTATTCTCCTGCGGGACTCGTAAGAATCTTCTTCCTTCCCCGGTCCCCGGCCCCTGGCCCCGGGACCCGTTCTTTCACTTTGTCGGCGGGAATTTCGCCAGGATTCCCTCTATCGCGCTCCTCAGGTCGCCCGATGCCGCGTCGGCGCTGATGGAGCCCGTCGCCGTCCCGCGCCAGATCGCCTGCCTGCCGTCGGCCTTCTGGATCACGAGCGTCAGCATCCGCAGACGGTACCCGTACTCGTTGATCCCGATCTCGTTTTCGTACTGGACGGAAACGAGCAGGTCCGGGTTCTCGGAGGTCCTCCGGAACCCTTTCTTCTCGAGGACCCGGTCGGCGTGGTACCGGACGTTCTTCGCGACGATGTCCTGCGCCAGGCCGGCGTTTCCCTCGGCCCAGCCGTAGCTCTTCAACCCCTCGTAGCTCGCTGCCGGATCGTAGGCGTGGTTGAACGTGGCGGCGCAGCCCGCGAGCAAGATCCCCGCAGCAACGAGGGCCGCAACGGCTCCGAACCGCATGATGGATTTCATCCCGTGCATGTTTCCTCCTTCAACGCTGATGTGTGACATCCGGAGACGCCGCGGAATCGCCTTCCGAGCCCATGGCGGGGTTCTGTTTTCCCGCCGGGTTCCCCCGCTCACGCTGGCGATTTATAGCGCGGTTGCGCCCGGGGGTGCAACAGGAATTTTCCGGCCCATGGGGGACCGTGCCCCGCAACGCCGGAGCCGGCAAAATCGTTCGCCCGGCACGGGACTTCTGTGATAGATTGACGACCATGAAGCGCAAACGAGGCGAGACGGTGTGCAGACCGGCGTCCGGCCGCAAGGCGGGCTTCTGGATTGCAGGGCTCCTGGCGGCGGCATGCCTGGCATTTTCCTGCGGGTCGCCTCAGGCGCCCCAGGCCGATGCCCCCCAAACGGCTCCGGCCGTGGAGAGTCATCGGGCATCGCCGCCGGTCTCGCGCCCGGACGTCGGATTTGCCTCCCGGCAAAAAACCATCGATCACTACCGGAAGCATGGCCGTGAGTTCGGCTCGATCTCCATGGAGCAGTACGTGAGGAAGGCCCAGGAGCTCCGCGACAGGCCGGCGGGGGGGCCGATCCTGGAATCCGTGCGGCCCGACGGGGTGGTGACGCGCTTCGACCGCGAATCGGGGGACTTCATCGCCTTCAACCGCGACGGCATCATCCGCACGTACTTCAGGCCGGCGGACGGGGAAGCGTACTATCAGCGCCAGCTTCGGCGGAAGCATTGACGCTGGAGGATTGGAGTGATGGAATTATCGAATAACGGGTGGAAATATAGCACGTTCCGGCTTTCTTCCCAATATTCCGGTATTCCATGATTCCAACAGGACGCTTGGTTCGATTTCAGGGCACATGGTTGATCATGGGAGAGGAGCACATGAGAGAAAACGACCCCGTCGGGGAGTTTTTGAGAAAGCGCGGCTGCCCGGAGCATGTCGTTCGCGGGGGGCTTCAGGGGCTCCTGGAGGGCTGGGAGGAAGTCGTCCGGTCCGTCGGGGAGGGGTACAGCCTCGGGCTCGACGACTACCTGAACGACATGGACGGCCGCCAGCTCCTCGAAGAAGCCCTCGCCGTGGCGCCGGCACAGGAGAAACGAAGCATCCTGGCCCGTGTGCGGAAGGCCGATGCGGACATGCGCGCGCTCGTAAGGCCGTCGGGCCGTTGTCTCTGGGGCGACGAGACGGCCCGCCAGGAGGGGTGGACGGAACGCAAGAACTGGTGGTACTACTGCCGGCCGATCGAGGCCGGTGATGAACTCCTCGCGGAGCTCGACGAGGGATGATCAAGTCGGCCTTCACCCCGGGCGTTTCATGGCCGGCACATGACGCTTCATCCCCTCGACGCTGACGGGCAGGGCCATCCGTTCCCGGTTGCGGACCTCGTCGGGAAGGGCGGACAGACCCGCCAGTCCCGGGTCCTTCTCGAGCAGTTCCTCCAGCACCCGCTGCCCGAACGTCCCATCCCCCTCCCCGGCGTATTTCAACGACACGTCCATCCAGAGGTCGGCCTGTTCGATGGCCGTCTTCATGACCTTTGCGTATTGATCCGTCCAGCCCCAGTGGGCAAAGCACAGCAGGGACGCATCGATCGAGGCGATCGTCTCCAGCGAGCGGCGGTAGGCGGGGTAATGGAAGCCGCCGGGAGGGGATCCGACACGGATGTAGAACCCGTCGCCCGATCCCAGGTAGATGCCGGCCGCCTCCCCCGCAAAGACGATGTCGCCGACCTTGAAGGCGAGGTGATGGGGGGCATGGCCGGGCGTGTCGATGCTCTCGATCTCGATCCCCGCGATTTCGAAACGCTCCCTGAACTGGAGAAGCTCCGCGGGGACCGGCCGCGGCTCGCCGTACATTTCCGCAATCCAGCCCAGGTTCCTCCGCGAGACCTCCCAGAGTCTTTCCGGTCTTGCCAGGTGTTCCATGCCGCGCGGGTGGCAGAGAACGGGTGTGCCCGGGTAGGCATCCAACAACTCGGCCACGCCTCCCCCGTGATCGAGGTGAACGTGGGTCAGCAGGATCCCGCCCAGCCGCTTGACGTCGAGCGCGGCGAGGGAGCGGATCAGGGTCGGGATGGTGCCGGCGGGACCGGGATCGACGAGGAGGCTCGTCCCTCCCGACTGCAGGAGCCAGCAGGAAATGAAGCGGCTGAACCCCGGGCGGGGTTGTACGAGATCGATCAGCTTGAGGTTCTTGCGGGGCTCTAGGATCATCATTCGATTGCACGTCCCGTCCGCTGCCGTGGGTCCATGAAGCGCCTCCATACTCTAATGCAGGGGGGGCACGCAGTCAACCGCTATCCCTGTAACGCGTATCGATCGGGGACGGCGCGGTCTCCCCCTGGAAATGACCGTGCCCGGGTCATGTATCATCCACCGGGCAAGTCCCTGCGGTGTCTTGGCACCGCGGCTCAGGCATGCTTCCGCCTGTAGGTCCCGACCGCCTGGGCGACAGCCAGGATCAGGACGCAAACCGGTGCCATTGCAACCAGCGCTTCCAGCATGGCCAACCCTCCTTTACGTCGTTGAGGCTTCTCCACTGATCATGTACGATCGTCGGGCGCGTCTTCAAATGAGCGCGGCCCGGTGCCCGGGTGCCTTACAATCCCATTGACTCCCGTTCCCTGCGCGAGTATTGTGAAAAAAAAGCAAGCCAAGAACGGGGTGCGAAACGGAGGGAACCCCACGTTTTGCCCGCACGCGGGGAGGCGTTCATGAAAGCGGTCCTGATGGAGGGGTTTGGAGGCGTCGAGGTCCTGAAGGTGGGGGAGGCCCCCGTGCCGCAGCCGGCGGAAGGCCAGGTGCTCATCCGCGTCATGGCGACCTCCATCAACCGGCCCGACCTGGTTCAAAGGGCGGGCAAATATCCGCCTCCCCCTGGAGAGTCGGACATCCTGGGCCTGGAGGTGGCGGGTGTCATCGAAGGCATCGGCCCCGGCGTGAGCGGCTGGAAGAAGGGCGACCGCGTCATGTCCCTCGTGGGCGGAGGCGGCTATGCCGAGTATGCCGTGGCCTATGCGAACCACCCCATGCGCATCCCGGAAAGCATGAGCTTTGAAGAGGCCGCCTGCGTATGCGAGTCGTACATCACGGCCTTCCTGAACGTCTTCATCCTCGGGGAGCTCGGGGACAACCAGTTCGCGCTTCTGCACGGAGGCGGGGGCGGCGTCAACACGGCGGCCGTGCAGCTCTGCAAGGCCCTCGTCCCGAACACGAAACTGATCGTCACGGCGTCTCCCGAAAAAATGGA
>MVQS01000163.1 GCA_002067855.1 Syntrophaceae bacterium PtaB.Bin038 | reverse complement strand
TCCAAGGCGCCCATCCAGCGCATCGCCGACCGCGTGGCCGCCGTATTCGTCCCGACGGTCATGGCGATCGCCGCCGTCACGTTCGTCGTCTGGGCCTTTTTCGTCCCCGACCCCGTCTTCACACGGGCCCTGCTCAACTTCGTCTCCGTGCTCATCATCGCCTGCCCTTGCGCCATGGGGCTGGCGACGCCGACGGCCGTCATGGTGGGCACGGGAATCGGCGCCGAGAAGGGGATTCTCATCAAGGGGGGCGAAACCCTCGAGAAGGCCCACAGGCTGACCATGGTCGTCTTCGACAAGACGGGGACCCTCACCGTGGGCGCGCCCCGCGTCACCGACGTCGAGACGGCGCCCGGCATGGCGCGCGATCGCGTCCTGCAGGTCGCCGCCTCCGTGGAGGCCCTCTCCGAGCACCCCCTGGCCGCCGCGATCGTCGAGCGGGCGCGCAGCGAGGGGATCGCGCCGGGCCCTGTCGAGGGGTTCGAGGCCCTCTCGGGCCTCGGCGCCCGGGCCCGCATCGATGGTATGATCGTCCTGCTGGGCAATCAGAAGCTGCTCGAGCGGGAAGGCGTTCGCCTCGACGGGCTGGGCGCGACGGCCGAGAGGTTCTCCGGCGAGGCGAAGACCTGTGTCTTCGTGGCCCTTGGAGGGGAGGCGGCCGGGGTGATCGCCCTGGCCGACGTGCCGAAGGACCGGGCCGCCGAAACGGTGGCAACGCTCAAGGGCATGGGCCTCGAGGTGGGCCTGATCACCGGCGACAACGAGGGCACCGCCCGGTCCGTGGGCCGGGCCCTCGGCATCGAACGGGTGCTCGCCGAGGTCCTCCCCGGCGGGAAGGCAAAAGAGATCGAACGCCTGCAGGCGCAGGGCGAGGTGGTCGCCATGGTGGGAGACGGGATCAACGACGCGCCGGCCCTCTCGGCCGCCGACATCGGGATCGCCCTCGGCGCGGGGACGGACGTGGCCATCGAAGCCTCCGACATCACGCTCATCCGCGACGACCTGCGGGCCGTGCCCGAGGCGATCCGGCTTTCCTTCCGGACGATGAAGGTCATCCGGCAGAACCTGTTCTGGGCCTTCATCTACAACGTCATCGGGATCCCCATGGCCGCCGGCGTCCTCTACCCGTTCTTCGGGGTCCTGCTCAACCCCGTCTACGCCGCCGCCGCCATGGCGCTGAGCTCCGTGTCGGTGGTGACGAATTCGCTGCGGCTGCGGTGGTCGTAGCGGCTCACGCCTCAGACGAATGCCTGGAAGCTGCGACGCCGGGAAGTGTGGACGAACCGGCAGCCGTGCGCACGTCTGAACATACTCCGAACGTCCGAGCTTCCGAGCTTCCTAACTTCCATCTTTTCACAGGGGGGTGAAATGTTCTCGCCCTGTGCAGTTAAGGCGGGGACTGCACAGGGCGAGGAGGAAGGGGAGGGAATCTTATATCGATATCCTCACAGCAGCCTGTAAGGATAAGCGCGTTTCGTCCATATGCTCGTCGGGTAATCCGCCTGAAGCCTTTCATAGGCCATCTTGAGCGGCTTCGCGTTGTGCGTGCTCTTGTACTGGAAGACCCCTTTGAGGTATATCGCCTCCGCGGTCGACTCGCTCCGCGGGTACTTCTCGACGATCTGATCGAAGAACGCCAGGGCCTTGTCGATGCGTTCCGCGTCGAAATGAACCTTCCCCACCCCGAGCAGAATGGACGGGATCATCTCTTCGGGAGGGAGGGCGCCCGTGGTACGGTGATGGTCTTTTCCTCCGCCGTTTGCCGAGATGAGAGTCGGTGTCCACTTTACCATGGTGTCCTCGGCCCGGGGGTCCCGGTTTCTCCATCGAACAGGAACGGCCTTCCTCTCGATATCTTCTCCGTTTCCCGAGCCTGGTTCTGATTCACACCCTGGCGAATGTCCCCGCAGAATCGAAGTCCTGCCGGGGCCGCCGCAGGAGAAAAAATTATCTATTGTTATTCAAGCAAACCTTCTGCCATCCCGGCAACAGCGGTCATCTTTCTTTAACTATTCAACATTCATAATGATTTTCAAGAATCGCCTCGGGGCGGTCCCCGGACGCAGGCGACGCAATCTCCCCCCTCCGGCGGGGGAGAACCCCTGCCACGCCGGGGCATCCCCTCTCGGCTCGCCCTGTAGACGGCCTTTTCGTGGGGGGGCGACCCTTTCGTCACGACCCTGCGACATCAATGTCGCGGCCTGAGGGACGCATTGAAGAACCCCTTTGCGACCCCGGAACAACCCTCCCTCGAGGGTCACCGTGGGGCGGGAAGGAGGCAGTCCGGGGCGTCGTGGGAGGGGTTGTTGACGGCGGTCGTCACGTCGTAGGCGTCCATCTCCTCCGCGGGATAGGGTGCCAGGATCGCCCGGAGCCGCTCAAGGCTTCCCTCGTCGGGATCGAGCCATCGGTCCTCGTCGCCCTCGGCCACGATGACCGGCATGCGGTCGTGGATGGGGCGCACCAGATCGTTCGCCCCGGTCGTGACGATCGTGCACGTGCGCACCTCACGCCTGTCGGGCGCACGCCACGTCTCGTATAGGCCCGCAAACCCGAAAGGGTTTCTCGACTTGAGAAAGATATAGACGGGAACCTTCCGCTTCCCCGCCGGGCGCCACTCGTAAAACCCGTCGGCCGCGACGAGGCAGCGCCGCCTCGCGAAGGCGCGGCGAAAGCTGGGCTTCTCCGCCAGGGTTTCGGCGCGGGCGTTGATGAGGCGGTTGCCGATGGCGGGGTCCTTCGCCCAGGAGGGGATCAGGCCCCAGCGCATGGGCTCGATGCGCCTTGCCCTGTCCGCAACAATGCAGAGGATGTCCTGTCCCGGCGCGATGTTGTACCGGGGACGAAGTTCCCCCGGCGCCGATGCGCGGAACCGCTCGGCGACGGCGGCAAAGGGACTGACGAGCGTGAACCTCCCGCACATCTCTTCCTCCTCTGCGCAATAAGGGGATGACCCGGCATCCGGCGGATTGCAGCTCACTGCGTTTGGTAGCGAAGTTAAGGGGTTAGGAAGAGCAGAAGAGCGGAGTGGACATCCAATTCATATACCGTATTGTCCGCTCTTCCGATGTTCGTATGCGCGCATGACCGGCGTTTCTCCGTCTCGATGAAGAACTGTGACTGCTGGTTACCGGACACCCACCCATCACCCGTCCACCAGATGGATCATCTTCCACTCCCGGTACATGCACCGGTCCTGCACGAAGAGGATGCCGTTTTCTTCGGCGAGCCTGCGGGCCTCCTCGTTCCGGATCCCCTGCTGGAGCCAGACGACGTCCACGTCGCCCCTGTCCTTCCTGCGGGCCACCGCCTCCCGGACCGGCTCGAGGGCCTCCTCGGAGCGCCGGAAGACCTGGACGACATCGATCCGGTCCGGGACCGATCTCAGGTCGGGGTAGCATTTCCGGTTCAGGATCACCCCGGCGCTCGGGTTCACGGGGATGATGTCGAATCCCTTCCCGGCGAGGTATTCCGGCACCCAGTACGACGCCTTGCCCGCATGCTTCGACATGCCGTAGACGGCAATGGTCCGCGTCTTCTCCAGGATGCCGCGGATCGTGTCTCGGGTTTCCATGTCACCTCCCCCGGCGAAGCATGATCTCGATTCTAACACAACCGGCCCTTCCGGCGAAGCCGGAATGCTCGTCAGTCCATCCGTACGTGCTTCCAGCGTCCGCCCCGGAAACGAAGGGCCATGAGCAGGGAGTAGAACATCATGGAGACGACCATGGCGACCCAGACCCCGGTGGGACCCCAGTCCAGCGTGATCGCCAGCCCGTAGGCGAGCGGCAGCCGGACCCCCCACATGGTGGCCACGATGATCCACATGGTCGACTTTGTGTCGCCGGCCCCCGTGATCGCCCCGGAGAGGATGGTCCCCAGGGCCAGAAAGGGCTCGGAGACCATGTTGATCCGCAGGTAGTGTGCCGTCTCGGCCAGGACCTCCGGCGTCCGCGCCAGGATCGATGCGAACGCCTCGGCCCAGACGAAGATGGGCAGGGCCAGCGAACCGAGCAGGGCCATCCCCGCCCCGGCGGTCTTCCACGCGAGGGTCTCGGCCCTCTTCGGGTTGCCCGCCCCCAGGTTCTGCCCGGTGAGGACGGACGCGGCCATGTTGAGGGCAAAGGCCGGCAGGAAGATGATGGCCTCGATCCGAAGCCCGTTGGTCAGGGCGGCAAGGGCCGTGACCGTTCCCTCCCCGATCCGCGACAGGATGTTGTAGAGCACGATGCTCCCGGCCTGCCAGGCGATCTGCAGAAAAACCGACGGCCAGCCGATGTCGACGATCCGGCCGATGGTGGGGAAATCCACGCGCCAGAGTTCGGTGAAGACGCCCCGCCACCGCTTCGTCGCCAGCAGCGCCAGACTGATGAGCATCCCCGCGGCAAGGGACGAGGCCGTGGCCAGCGCGATGCCCCGGTACCCCATCTCCGGGAAGGGCGGTATCCCGAAGACCAGGGCGAAGTCGCCCGCGATGTTGACGAGGCTGACAAAGAACATCGTGAGCATGGGCTTCTTCACGTCGCCCGCGGCGCGGAAGATGGAGTTGGCGATGATGAGCAGGGTATTGGGCCCCAGGGCGAGGGCGAAGATCCGCAGAAAGTCCTCCGCGACGGCGCGGATCTCGCCGGGCATGCCCGCCAGGGCCACCACCTGTCGGCAGTATACGACCGTGGCGGCGGTGACGACGACGGCCACGACCGCTCCGAACAGGAGCGACTGCCTCGCGATCCCGACGGCCCGTCCCGGGTTCGACGCCCCGACGGCCCGCGACACCATGGCAATCGTCCCGACGCCGATGGCGTTGGCGACGATGATGACGATGAAGAAGAGCTGGGTGACGAACCCGATGGCCGCCTGGATGTCGGGCCCGATGAAGCCCGCCACGTAGAGGTCGGCCAGGCCCACGAGGAAGTTGAAAACCATGATGAAGAAAGTGGGCCACGAAAGGTGCCAGATGTTCTTCCAGAGGCTGCCCTGCGTCAGCTCCGGGGGACGGTGTTCGCCGATGGTCTGCGCTCCATTTCGCCCGCCGGCCTCGAGTCGGCGTTGATGAGGATCCAAACCGGGAGAGACCGGGGAGGTGCACTCTCCGGTCTCTCCAGCCCGTTCTCCCGACGTTTCCATTCTCCTGGACCCTGGCCCCTGTTCAGTACCGGAACAGGGCGGCCACCGGCTCCCTGTCGGGCATCCCGCCGCGCGGGACGGCATAGACCTTCCCGCCCGCCCCCAGGGTCTGGATCGCCGCGAAATCGATCAGGTCCTCGTCGCCTTTTTTTCCGCCGTTGTGAAGAACGGCTTTCCCCGTCCGGGGGTCGAAGGTTCCCCATTTCTCCTTGCCCACCTCCACGAAGAGATACCCGACCCGTCCATGATGGGCGGCCGGCACGATCTCCTCGAGGTTGTTCGAGGCGAGGCCCGTCCCGAGCGATTGCCGGTAGCGGATCCGGGCCTCCTCCTGTTCCTTGAGGAACAGGGGCTCCACGATGGGGAGGGCCTGGGCGTGAAGCTCCTCTGCGCTTGCCTGGTCCGGGTTGCCGATGATCGCCGTCTCCACGAGGCAGGGGTAGGTGTTGACCTCCCGGTACAGGGAGAAGACATACTCGACCCCGGCGACGATCAGCGGGTCGCGCTCGTCCTTCAGGATCGACCGGAGGGTCTTGTCGATCTGCTGGAGGTACCGGAGGACATGTTCCTTCGTGTATACCTCGTCGGTCCATGCCGTCGAGCCACGGGGCCCCGTCCCCCCCGACGAGGAGGAGCGGGAACGCAGGCGCTTGCCTACCGCGTCGACCTTGAGCACCTCGTCGATGTTCCTCGGCAGGCCTTCGGGCCGCGTCTCCTTCACGCCGTACCGCCCGCATACGAGCAGGCGCACGTCCTTCTGGCTCAGGGCCAGCACGTAGAAGCGGCCTTCGGTATTGAACAGGGGCAGCAGGGGCTTTACGTTGAAGCGCTCGGCCAGGACGACCGACGGCTGGAACTCCACGGGAAGCCGATAGTATCGGAAAAAATCGGGGCACAGGAACAGGGACAGGCCGATGGACTGCTGGCGCCAGAAGGGGCTGCTCTTCACGAGGGCCTGGACGGGTTCGAGGAATTTCTCCGCCTCGACCGCGCGGCGGCCGCCGCTGACGAGCCGCTCTTCCGCTTCCTTGAGGAGGTTCTTGAGCCGGATGGCGTTCTGCTGAACCTCCGCGCCGGCCCTGTGCGTGGGCATGTAGATGCTCAAGCTCGGCGCCTTCCCCTTTTCGATGAGAAGCCTCAGTTCGTCTTTGGAAAGCTCGTTCATAAACCCTCCATCAACCCGTGTATTGGATGTCCGCTGACTGCCGCATCGCCCGGGCTCTATCGACCCGACCGCGCGGCTAGGGCGGCATCGGTTCGGTCCGTGATGATCCCGTCGATCCGGTCATCATCGAGGAACCGTTTCATCCGGTCCGCGTCGTTCACGGTCCAGACGGCGATCTTCTTGCCCGCCTCCCTCATGCGATCCAGGAGTTTCCCCCGGGCCAGGGTCTCCTCCGGGATCAGCCACTCCGTGTCCCCCCGCAGGATCGCCCGCGTCAGGGCGCCGGCGTCGTCGAAGATGAAGCCCGTTCGGACCCCGGCGCAGGATTGCTTTGCCCTTTCGACGGTCCCGGCGCTGAAGGAACTCACGATGAAATCCTCCATGCGGAGCATTCCGGCAACGAGTCGGACGATCTCCCGCTCGCAGCCCTCTTCCTTCAACTCGATGTCGAGGCCGATCCGCCCGCGCGCAAGCTCGAGCGCCTCCCCGATTTCAGGCAGGTGAAACCCCGCGGACCGGGCCCTGTCGCGGGCCTGCCGCAGGGTCATCCTGTCGAGGGGGACGCCCGAGATGCCCGGGTCGTGGTGAACGACAACGCGAAGGTCCTTCGTGCGTCTCACGTCGAATTCGATCATGTCCGCACCCAGTTCGATCGCCTTCCGGAAGGCCTCCAGGGTATTCTCGCGGGCCGGGGAAGTAACGCCCCGATGGGCGATGATGAGCGTATCGTTACGGTGCAACGCGACAGCCTTTCCCCGGGTTTTTAACGCTCCCGGAGCGTAGGCAGCAAATCACAGACGGTAAGAGGCTATGAAGGTGAGAGCGTTGGAGAAGCGGACAGGTTTCGCATGGCACCCGGCAAATCCAACCTTCTTACCCTCTCACCTTCACACCTTCT
>MVQS01000162.1 GCA_002067855.1 Syntrophaceae bacterium PtaB.Bin038 | reverse complement strand
CGGACTCCCGCCAGCACGAGGAGAAGGACGACCGTTGCGGCCGCCGTGTAGGCGGCGCCGCGGAGGAACGTCTCGGCCCTGCGGGACTCCTCGACCTCCCTCAGGGCCGTCGAGAGATTCTGGACAGCCCTCGCGCCCACCTCTTCCGACGTCTCGTCGACAAGGGCATTGAGGTCGCCGGGCGTGATCACGAACATACCCTGCCCGCCGATCTCGACCAGGAGTCCCTCGGAGATCGGTCTCGTCGTGACGGGACCCCGCAGCCCCCGCTCGATCGCGCTGCCGATCCGCAACTCCGCCGCCTCGGTGCGCTGCTTCGGCGAGTATCCGAGGAGTGTCCCCCGCAGGGTGACGATCGGGCGGTTCTGGATCTTGAGGATCGCAGGGGCCAGCGCGGGGTCGATCGCTTTTTCAGCCTTACCCTTGGGTGCGGTCTGCTCCGCCGCGACGGCTTCCGCCGGCCACAGCAGGGCCAAGAAGGTGATCAGCGGGATCAGGCGTTTCATCGGGAACATCGACAGGGTCCGGGGTCTGTAAGTATCAGGAGTTCTTATCTATAATCTTCTTCCGCATCCTCTGAACCCCAAACCCATTGTCAGCCCTTCTTCAGCTGGTTGGCCACGGCCTGGGTGGCCTTTGCAATCGCCTCTGGGTCTCCCAGGTAATCGCTGCGGAGGGGGGTCAGGTCTTCGTTCAGTTCGTAGACGAGGGGGATGCCCGTGGGGATGTTCAGCTCCACGATCTCGCTCTCGGGGATGTTGTCGAGATACTTGACCAGCGCCCGAAGGCTGTTGCCGTGGGCGACGATGACGACCCGCTTGCCTGCCCGAATGGTCGGCGCGATGGTCTCGTGCCAGTACGGGAGGAAGCGCTCCACCGTGTCCTTGAGGCACTCGGTGAGGGGGATCTCTTCGGGTTTCAGGCCCGCGTAGCGGGGGTCCCTGCCGTCCCACCGGGGATCGTCGGGCGTCAGCGCCGGGGGGCGGATGTCGTAGCTGCGTCGCCAGATCTTGACCTGACTCTCTCCGTGCCTGTCGGCCGTCTCCTTCTTGTTGAGCCCCTGCAGGGCCCCGTAGTGCCGCTCGTTGAGCCGCCAGCTGTTGTGGACGGGGATCCACATGAGGTCCATCTCCTCGAGGACGATCCAGAGGGTCTTGATGGCGCGCTTGAGAACCGATGTGAAGGCGACGTCGAAGACGTACCCCTCCTTCGCGAGGATCCTGCCGCCCTGGTGGGCTTCCTCGAGGCCCCTGTCGGAGAGCCCGACGTCGGTCCATCCCGTGAATCGGTTTTCCTGGTTCCAGGTGCTCTCGCCGTGCCGGATCAGAACGAGCTTGTGCATGGTGACCTCGCGAGCGGGACGTTTTGGGTCGTTTATAGCCTGTTTGCCGACGACAGGTCAACGATTTCCATCCGGTGATTCGCCTCGGGGTGCCTTGCGGACGGGCCTTCCGTGAGGACCGCGAGATCGCCGGGAACGCCGTGGTCGGAGAGCCACCGGCCGATGTAGCCCTTCCAGTCCTCGGGGTGATCCGGTTCGTGGACGCCGTGAACGCCCCACGTGAACTGCAGCCGCCGGCAGGTGGCCTCGACGGCGCTGACGGCGACGATCCAGACGGGGAGCCGGAACCGGGCGATGATCCGGGCCGTGGCGCCGCTCCGCGTCGGCACGAACACCGCAGCGGGCGTGACGCGGTCGACCGTGGTGCGGACGCTCATGGAGATGAGGTCGGTGAGCCGCACCCGGTCCTCGCGCCGGTGCGAGCGAAGCAGGTCGGCCACGGCGTAACCGGCCAGGGCCGGCTCCGTCGCGGCGGCGATCCGGGCCAGCATGGCCGTCGCCTCCGCCGGGTAGCGGCCGATGGCGGACTCGCCCGAGAGCATGACGCAGTCCGTCCCGTCGAGGATGGCGTTGGCCGCGTCGGTGGCCTCGGCCCGGGTGGGGCGGCGGCTTGCCGTCATGGACTCGAGCATCTGGGTTGCGGTGATGACGGGCTTCCCGAGGAGATTGGCCTTGCGCATGACGGTCTTCTGCACCAGCGCGATCCGCTCGATGGGGATCTCGACGCCCAGGTCGCCTCGGGCGATCATGACCCCGTCGGCCGCCTCGAGGATGGCGTCGATCCGGTCGAGGGCCCCGGCGCGTTCGATCTTGGCGATGATCAGGGGGTGGTAGGCCATGGAGTGCGCCGCGTCGCGGACCGCTGCGACGTCGCTCTCGCTCTCGACGAAGGACTGGCTCACGGCATCGAGCCCTTCGCCGGCGGCGAACCGGAGCCACCGTCGATCCTCGTCGGTGAAGGCGCCGATCCCGAGGCGGATGCCGGGCAGGTTCAGCCCCACGCGGGAGCGGATCTCCCCCCCCACGGCGACCCGGCAGCGGATGTCCGCAGCGCTCACCTCCTGCACCTCCAGCTGGACGAGCCCGTCGTTGAGGAACAGGGTGTCGCCCCGTTTCACCACCTCGGGCAGGCGGGTGAAGGACGTGGAGACCTTCGCGGCATCGCCGGCGGCGGCCTGCGTGGTCAGGGTGAATTCGTCGCCCGCGGCGAGTTCGACGGGTTCCCGCGCCAGCATTCCGATGCGGATCTTCGGGCCCGGCAGGTCGCCGAGAATGGCCACGCGCTTTCCCGCGGCCGTCGCGGCGGCGCGGATGCCGGCGATGACGCGGCGGTGTCGTTCGTAATCGCCGTGCGAGAAGTTGAGCCTCGCGATGTCCATCCCCGCCCGGATCAGCCGTTCCAGGACCTCGGGGGTCTCCGACGCGGGGCCGATGGTGCAGATGATCTTCGTCTTGTGGTCGGGCAGCGGCATGATTCCTCTGAGCGTTCCTGTCTTCTCGGCTTCCTGACTTCGTAACTTCGCTTTTTTCACTGCCGTGCCGTCCGGACGTTCCGCGGCGGTTTCTCCCCGCAGTTCGTCCGGAAGGGGTTGATGTCGAGGCCGCCGCGCCGCGTGTAGCGGGCGTAGACCGTCAGGCGCTCGGGCGCACAGCGCCCGAGGATGTCCATGAAGATGTGCTCGACGCACTGCTCGTGGAAGCCGCCGTGCCGTCGGAACGACACGAGGTAGCGCAGAAGGCCCGCCCGGTCGATCCGCGGTCCCCGGTACCGGACCTGGATGCTCGCCCAGTCGGGCTGGCCCGTGAGAGGGCAGTTCGTCTTGAGCAGGTTCGAGACGAGCGTCTCGTCCGTCTCCGATCGCCCCGTCCGCAGCAGGGCCGGGTTGGGCCGGTAGTCCCGGATCTCCGCGTCGATGTCGTCGAGGAGTTCCCCGTCGAGCTCCTCGATCCTCTCGTCGCCGAAGGCCCCGGGCAGTTTGAGCTCCACGTCGACGGGCATGCCGCAGGCGTTCCCGATGTCGGCGATCAGCCGCTGCCGGAGGGACTCCGGGGAGGCGAGCTCCGTCTGGTTGAAGGAGTTGAGGTAGAGCTTGAAGGACTTCGACTCGACGAGATTCGGCGAGCGGGCGTCCACGACGAAGGTGGCCATGGCCACGCGGGGCCTGCCCGAGGGGTCGAGCCACGACAGCTCGTAGGCCGTCCAGAGGTCGACGCCCGTGAAGGGCAGGGATTCCGCGATCCCGAGTTCCCGGCGGTGGGGGGCCCTCGGCACCGGCTGGAGCAACCCCGGGTCGTAGGTGTCCTTGTAGGGGATGATTTTCATTTTGCCACGTCCGTCACTTGCCTTGTCGGCGTACCAGCTTCTCCGTGTCGAAGCCGAGGCCGCGGGCGACGGCGACGAGCCCGGCGTATCGCGTCTCGTCGATGGAGGGGGTCCGGGCCATGATCCAGAGGTTTTTGCGGTCCGGCGTCCCCACGATCACCGTTTCGTAGGCCTCGTCGAGATACAGGACCCAGTAGTTGCCCTGCGGCCGGGAGGGGATGAAGACGTCGAACCAGCTGTCGAACCGCACCTCGAGCCTTGCGTTCGTCCTCGCGTCCACCGCCCGGGCCCGGCCGCGGATGGACTCCCTGCCGCCTCCCGCCGTGTCGCACTCGTTGAAGACGGAAACCTCGCCCGTCTCGAGGAGGCCGTACGTCGCCCGGGAGCGCAGGCAGCTGCGCTGGAACCACATGGGGAGCCGGGCGATCTCGTACCAGGTGCCCTGGTAGCGGTCGAGCTCCACCCGCGCGACCGTCGGAGGGGCCTTCGACGGGTCGAATGACGCCGGCCCCGCGCAGGCCGACAGCAGGGCGCAGAGCAAGAGGGCGGCGGCGGACACGGGCCCTTTCATCGCGTCTCTCCTTCCCCGGTCACTTCTTCTGGAGGATCTTCAGCAACTCTTCCTCGGTCGACGTCGCAGGGGTTTCGACGATCCTGCCCAGTTCGATGCCGTCCCGCAGGACGACCGTCGTAGGGACGCGCCGGATGTCGAACCTCTCCGACATGCCGAGGCCCTCTTTCTGCGAACGGTCGACGCCGTAGAGGGCGAGCCGGAGATCTTTGTTGTATGCGGCATCCAGCACCCGCAGGAGGCGGGGGACCTCGCGCAGCGAGCCCGGGGACCAGGTCCCGAAGAAGACGAGGATGTCGTACTCACCCCGGACCGCGGCGATTTTCTCCACGACGTCTTTTCGGGGGGTGTAGTCCCGGTAGCCGGTCCAGAAGGCGGGAACGTCCCGCATGAGGCTTCCCTGGGTCGTCTTCCCCACGATCATCCTCTCGGGATCCGGAAGCGGCATGGCCGCGAGCGGGCGGGGCTCGCCCTGCGGGGGGTAGTCGCCCTTCGTCAGTGCATCGCGAAGGGCCGCCACATCGGTCCTGGCGTCATCGTAGGCGACCGCGACCCGGTGTTTCTCCACGTCCGTCGCCACGCTCAGAACGCCGTCCACCTTCGTCAGGATCCCCCGGATCCTGTCCGCCGTGTCCGGTCACTGGCAGGCGGGGACGGTGAATTCCACGAATTTCTGGGCCGCCCAAACCGGGGGCGCCGCCGCCGCGGCCAGCAGCGCGCAGAACAGGGCCGTCTTCGCAAGCAGGTTCACCCGTGCCATCGTGTCGCCTCTCTATGGTCTCGCCGGCGGGATCAGCTTCTCGCCGTCGAGGGAAACCAGCACGGCGCGGACGAATCTCGCGATCCCGCTGCCGTCCCCGGTGGGGTTGACGGACTCTGCGGTGGCCCTCCACACGAGCGCGGCGGTTTTCGCATCGAAGAGCCTCGACTCCAGGGTCGCCGATTCGCTGCGCCTGGTCAGCGGCGGGTCGGGCGCACCCCAGTGCATGTCCATCATCGAATCCCTGCCCACGGACGACGAAGCGGGCGCGCCCGACGACCCGTACGACTCGATCCGGGTATCGGTGCGCAGGACGCGGACGATGAGGAATGCCTCGATGCCCATCCCCGGGCCCACTTTCGCCAGCTCCTCCCGGTTGATCTTGTCCACGTCGGGGATGCACTCGTAGCAGGCGGCGGCTTCGATGCCCCGCGCCCGGAGCTGTCGGCGGAATTCGTCCTCCACGGGCTGCCGGAGGTCGGCCCGCTTCGTCAGGGCGACGACCATGATGTTCCTGTATGCCGGCCCCTGGAAGGAGTTGTCCCTCCATTCGTCCGTCATGCGCAGGGACGCGCAGGACAGCACCAGCAGGGCCGCCGACAGCAGCACCCCCATCACCGCGATTCTTGCCTTGCCCATGATCCTCTCCCTTCGACGAACCCGCCCACCTTTTCCTGCGGTTGTTCTTTTCCGCTCCTCCGCTCTTCTTCTCTTCCTCGTTCCCGTGCTTTACTCCAGGTACCCCTTCGCCGGCATCAGGCCGTGCCGCTTGAGCGCCTCGCCGGCGGCCGCGATGACGCCTGCCGGGATGCGGATGCCCCCGTGGAGCATGGGGCCCTCGCGGTCCGCCGCGCCGGGCCCGAAGGCCATGAAGTGCTCGATGGCCTTGTTGGCATTGGTGAAGGCGTTGCCGCAGGGGATCTCCGCGACCAGGGCGAACACCTCCGCCACGGCTCCGGAGAGGGACGTGGATACACGCACCGCATCGGCAAGACGCCCCCCGCGGATCCCGTCGACGACGCTCAGGAGCGCCGCCGGGAAGCTGTTGGCCGTGCTGAGCAGGAAGCCGTCGTAGGGACCGCCGGCCGATCGGAGCCACCGGGCGTAGTCGCCCTCGGCCCCGCGCACGAGGAACACGCCGCCCGCGTCGGCACCCGAGAGGGCGATGCGGTCGGCGCCGCTCGAATCCTTGAACAGGACGAGATTCGGGTATCGGGCGGCCAGCCCTGCGAAGGTCTCCGGCGCCGTCTCGTTTCCCGTGACCTGGGGGAGCTGGTAGAGGGCCACGGGGAGCCCCTTCTCCAGCACGATCTCCAGGGCCGCCCGGATGGTCGCCTGGTCGAGATCCTTTCCCGCGGGCGGGCAGACGGTGAACCCGCTGACCCCGGCCGCGATGAGGGCCGCCAGGGGGTCCGATTTGCCCGTCAGGGTCCGCAGGATCCCGACAAACCGGTCGATGACGGCCGCCACGTCCGCCGTCTTCCGCCGGAGGGCCCCCAGCAGAAGGCACACGCCTTTCTGCCTTGCCATGTCGACGGCGAACCGGACGACGGTCTCCGTCTCCCCGTCGTCGAGGTCCCACCCGTCGCCCGTCGACCCGGGCACGAGGTACCCTTGCACGTGGGGGATCATCCACGCCAGGTGGGCCTCCATCCTCTTCAGGTCGATCCGGCGCGCGGCGTCGAAGTGCGTCAGCGGCGGGCACCACAGCGACGGGATGCCCCGGGGGAAGAGGAGATCCTGCAGATTTTTCCTTTTCGAGGCCGTGCTGCCCATGGTAGGTTCTCCTCCAGGGGAATGACCGACGGGTACAGGATACCCTAAAGCGAGGATTCCGGCAATGAGGGATCCACACGCCGCAGGGCGGTGCCCCGGGCCTCCGGAGAGGCCGCCGCCGTTCGAGGGACTCACGGAACGAAGGGAGGAGGCTGAAGGACCATGAGAAAGACCCTCGCCGCAACCTGCCTGGCGCTTTCGCTCGGCGCGGCCGCCGTTTGCGCGGCTGACATGACGGATCTGCTGAAGTCCCTGCCGTCGATCCCGGCCGGGGGATCGGCGCAGGATTCCGGCACCGTAGCCTCGGGCCTGAAGGAGGCCCTGTCCGTGGGCACGAAGAACGCCGTCGGGCTGTTGTCGAAGAAGGACGGGTACTTCGGCAACGAGGCCGTCAGGATCCTCCTGCCCGAAAACGTCCGCCGCGCGGGCGACGTCCTTCGCATGGCGGGCTACCAGAAGGAGGTGGACGCATTCATTCTCAGCATGAACCGGGCGGCCGAGAAGGCCGCTCCGAAGGCGGCCGACATCTTCGCGGTGGCCATCCGAGAGATGTCCATCCCCGACGCGCAGAAGATCCTGGGCGGCGGCAACACGGCGGCCACGGAGTACTTCAAGGCGAAGACCTCGACGAAGCTCTTCGACGCCTTCATGCCCGACATCTCGCAGAGCATGAACGAGGTCGGCGTGACGAAGGCGTACAAGGCCATGACGGACCGGTACACCGCCCTGATGCCCTTCGCGAAGATGGAATCGCTCGACCTGGACCGCTACGTGACGAACAAGTCCCTCGACGGGCTCTTCTACATGGTCGGGCAGGAGGAGACGAAGATCCGCACAAACCCGGCGGCCCGGACGACGGAGCTGCTCAGGAAGGTCTTCGCGAAGTAGACACAAAAATCCCCCTTCATCCCCCGTTGAAAAAGGGGGACAGAGGGGGATTTGATACTAAGTTTACTTCGACTGCAGCACGCGGCCGATCGTCATGATCTCCGCTTCCTTCGTGCCCTCGTAGAGCTCGAGGATCTTGGCGTCGCGGTAGTACTTCTGGACGACGTACTCGTCGATGTAGCCGTAGCCCCCGTGGAGCTCGACGGCGTTGTTGGCGCAGAAGACCGCGACCTGCCCGCCCAGGAACTTCGCCATGGCCGACAGGGTATAGTCGGGCTTGCCGATGTCGAAGGTCCAGGCCGCCCGGTACGTCAGGGTCCTGAGCGCCTCGATCTGGATCGCCATCTCGGCGAGCTTCTTCTGCGTGAGCTGGTAGGACCCCAGCGGCGCCCCGAAGGCCGTGCGCTCCTTGCAGTACTTCACGCTCGCCTCGAGGCAGGCGACGGAGAGCCCCAGGGCCTGCCCGGCGATCATGGAGCGCGTCGTGTCGAAGAAGTGCATGAGCTGGTAGAACCCGCGGCCCTCCTTGCCCAGCAGGTTCGACTGGGGAACCCGCACGTCCTCGAAGGCGATCTCTGCGGTGTCGCTGGCGCGGATGCCCATCTTGCCCTTGATCTTGTTGCGCGTGATGCCCTTCGTGTTTGCATCGACGATGATCATGCTGAAGCTGTTGTGCTTCTTTTCCTCGGGCTTGGTGATCGCCTGGACGACCATGAAGTCGCAGACGGTGCCGTTGGTGATGAACATCTTGTTGCCGTTGATCACGAAGTCGTTGCCGTCGCGCACGGCGCGCGTCTTGTAGCCCGCCACGTCGGTGCCCGCGTTGGGCTCCGTGTAGGCGCCGGCGGCCACCCACTCGCCGCGGCAGACGGGGGGCAGGTACTTCTGCTTCTGCTCCTCCGTGCCGTTCTGGAAGATCGCCTCGCAGCCGAAGGCCGCGGCGATCACGTTGAGGCCGATCCCCATGTCCACGCGGGAGAGCTCCTCGGTGATGATGGCGTTGCCCAGGAAGCCCGCGCCGGGGCCGCCGTACTGCTCGGGGACCCAGGCCCCCACGAGGCCGTTGGCGGCGGCCTTCTTGCGGATCTCGGGGGTGTACTTCTCGTGCTCGTCGCACTCCCGGATGAGGGGCGTGAACTCCGCCACGGCGAACTTGTAGGCCATCTCCCTCAACATCTTGAGTTCATCGGACAGTTCAAAATTCATCTCTTCTCTCCTTTCTGGGCGGCCCTGCGGCGAGGCGGCTTGCGGCTCGCCCCGGGCCTCTGTATGTTCGTCGACATCAATCCCGTTTGTTGCTGTTGCGCCAGATGCCCTGAACCTCGGCCGCCTTGATGAGTTCGTCGCGCGTGTCGGGGTGGGCGATGTTGATGAGCCCCTCGGCGCGCTGCCAGGTGTTCTTCCCCTTCATGTTCACCTTGCCGAACTCGGTGACAACGATGTGGTTGATCGTCCTCGAGACGGTGACGATGCCGCCGTGGGGCAGGTAGGGGACGATCCGCGACCGGATCTTGCCCTCCTTGTCCTTGTAGCTCGAGGGCAGGCAGACGATGGACTTGCCGCCCCTGGACTCGTAGCCCGCCAGCACGAAGTCGAGCTGGCCGCCCGTGCCCGTGATCTGCCGGAAGCCGGAGGACTCGGAGCAGACCTGGCCGTAGAGGTCCACCTCGATGGCGTTGTTGATCGTCACGACGTTGTCGTTGAGCGCGACGACGGAGGGTTTATTGGTGTAGTTCACCGGGTAGGTGGCGCACCAGGGGTTGTCGTTGATGAAATCGTACAGCAACTGCGTCCCCAGGGCGAAGGTGTAGACCAGCTTGCCCGGGTCGATCTGCTTCCTCTTGCCCGTGAGCTTGCCGGCGTTGAACATGTGGACGTAGGCGTCCACGAGCATCTCCGTGTGGCAGCCCAGGTCCTTGAGGTCCGACTCGGCGATCATCATGCCCACGGCGTTCGGCATGCCGCCGATCCCCAGCTGGATGCAGCTGCCGTCCCGCATCTCCTCGACGATGTAGAAGGCCACCTTCTTGTCCACCTCCGTGATCGGCGGGGCCGGGATCTGGGTGAGCGGCGGGTTCTCGCCCTCGACGATGTAGTCCACCTCGCTGATGTGGATCGCCTCCTCGTAGCCGCCCAGGCAGCGGGGCTGGTTCTTGTTCACCTCCACGATGACCGTCCTGGCCCGGTCGCAGAGGGCCTTGGAGTGGGAGCACTGCGGCCCGAAGTTGAAGAAGCCGTTCTTGTCCATGGGGGTGACCTGGAGCATGAAGACATCCAGGTCGTCGATCTCCTCGCGGCAGTACCGCGGGACCTCGCAGTACTTCACGGGCGTGTAGTAGACCGGGACGCCCTTGTCGGCGAACTTCCGGTCGGCCCCCGAGAAATGCCAGCTCACCCAGGTGAAGACCTCCCCCTTGGGGTCGGCCAGGACCACCTCCGGCGCGTACGCCGTGACGCAGCTTCGGACCTTGACGTCCTTCAGCTCGCCCTTGCGGGCGGCCAGCGCCTTGTCGCAGGCCCGGACCATGCCCAGGAAGGATCCGTACTCCACCCAGTCGCCGGACTTGACGACGCGGGCGGCCTGCTCCGCCGTTACGAGTTTCTTCTTGTACTGGTCCACCAGAGTCATAGATTGCCTCCCCTTTTTTGTGGACTGCCGCACGGCCCGGCCCTCTCAAGCCGGGCCGCGCGGGGTTTGCCGCTGGGTTCTGTCCGAAATCCCCGGCCGTCGGGCCGCCGCTCACATCATCTCCAGGGCCGTGGCCATGGACACGCCGCCTCCGCCGCACAGGGTGGCGAGGCCCAGCGTGTTGCCCCGCTTCTTCATGGCGTGGAGGAGCGTCACCATGATCCGGCATCCCGTCGCGCCGACGGGGTGACCCAGGCCGCAGCCCGAGCCGTTGACGTTGGTGATCTCCCGGTTGAGGCCCAGTTCCTTCTCGCAGCCCAGGTACTGGCCCGCGAAGGCCTCATTGAGCTCGATGAGCTGGAAGTCGGAGAGCTTCAGGCCCGAGCGCTTCATGAGATCCCGCACGGCGGGCACCGGACCCATGCCCATGATGGAGGGGTGGCAGCCGCCGTAGCCGACCGCCTTGATCTTCGCGATGGGCTTGCAGCCCAGCTCCAGCGCCTTGTCGGCGGACATGATGACCATGGCCGCCGCGCCGTCGTTGATGCCGGAGGAGTTGCCCGCGGTGACCTTGCCGACCTTCGGGATGAAGGCGGGCGGCAGGGCCGAGATCTTCTCCATGGTAAGGCCGGGGATGAAGTGCTCGTCCTTGTCGAAAATGACGGGGGGCTTGCCCTTTTTCTGAGGCAGCTCGATGGGGACGATCTCTTCCTTGAAGTCGCCCTCCTTCGTGGCGCGCTCGGCGTTGTTGTGGCTGCGCAGGGCCACGATGTCCATCTCCTCGCGGGAGATGTTGTACTTCTGGGCGATGATCTCCGCCGTCTGCCCCATGATGTAGGGCTTGCCTTTCAGCATTTCGATCACGGGGCCGTCCTTCACGGGGCCTTTCTCGGGGCCCGGCTGGAGGCGCGAGCCGCAGTAGAGGGCCTCGATGAGCATGTCGTCGAAGCTGTGGTTCTGCAGGCGGCAGCCCCAGCGGGCCGCCTGCACCGCGTAGGCGATCCCCGACATGTGCTCCACGCCGCCGGCGAGCACCACGTCCACCAGCCCCGCCTGGATCATCGCCATGCCGGAGATGACGGCCTCCATCCCGGAGATGCAGACCCGGTTGATGGTGACGGCCGTCGAGGTCTCGGGGATCCCCGCGTCGAGGGCCGCGACACGGGCCACGTTGAGCGCGTTGTAGGGCTCGATGCAGTTGCCGAAGCGCACGTCGTTGATGACGGCCGGGTCGATGCCCGCCCGCCTGACGGCCTCCTTCATCGCGGCGCTTCCGATCTTGTAGGCGTGCAGGTCCTTGAGCGAGCCGCCGAAGGAGCCGATGGCCGTCCGGCAGGCCGATACGATGACAACGTCTTTCATGGTGTGATCTCCTTAAAAGAAGGCGTTAGGCATCGGGCATCAGGCATCAGGTGAAGAAGGAGATTTCTAGTTGTCCGCTCTTGATCTTTCCTGTTGCCTGAAGCCTGTCGCCTGTTGTCTATTTTTTCGTGTAATCAAACACCCCCTTGCCGCTCTTGCGGCCGAAGCGCCCCGCGCGCACCAGCTTCACCAGAAGCGGCGCCGGCCGGTACTTGTCCCCCAGCTCCCTGCAGAGGTTCTCCTGCACGTGCAGCAGCGTGTCCAGCCCCACCAAATCCGACAGGGCCAGCGGGCCGATCGGGTGGTTGCAGCCCAGCACCATCCCCTTGTCGATGTCCTCGGCCGAGGCCACCCCCTCGCCCAGCACGAAGAAGGCCTCGTTGAGCATGGGGCACAGGATCCGGTTGACCGCGAAGGCCGGCGCCTCGTTGACGACGATCGTCTCCTTGCCGAGGCTCTTGCCCCACTCCAGGGCGATCTTCAGGGTCTGCTCCGAGGTCTCGTAGCCCTTGATGACCTCGAGCAGCTTCATGACCGGCACGGGGTTGAAGAAGTGGGTGCCGATGAACTTGTCGGGCCGCTTCGTGACGGCCGCCATGGCCGTGATGCTGACCCCCGAGGTGTTCGAGAAGAACAGGCACTCGGGCTTCACGATCCCCTCGAGCTCCTGGAAGACCTTCTTCTTGACGTCGAGCAGCTCGATGATGACCTCGACGACCACGTCGGCGTCCGCCGCGGCCTCCTTGAGGTCCAGCGTGGGCTTGATGCGGCCGAGGATCGCATCCATGTCGGCCTGGGTGCGCTTGCCCTTCTCCACCTCGCGGGCGAGGTTCTTGCGGATGGTGTTCATCCCGCCGTCGACGAACCGCTGCTCGATGTCGCGCATGGCCACCTGGTAGCCCGCCTGCGCGCACACCTGGGTGATCCCGTTGCCCATCAGTCCCGCTCCCAACACGCATACCTTCTTGATTGCCATAATCCAGTCCCTCCTGGTTGTGTTTGTTTCGTCCAACCTGCTGTTTCTGTTCTCTTGCCGGGATCTCGGGGTGGCGGACCCCCCTGCCGGGGGCATGCACGTCCCCGTGTCCCGATTCTTCCGGTTCGATGTATGAATCTGCACGCGATAAACGCGTCGATGACGGTGCGATTGAGGAGGCGGGGCCGGGTGGCGTAAGCCCGGCCCCGTGAAAGTAGACGGGCCGTGGAAGTCCCCGTTCTCTATCGTTCGACCGGGGCGGGTGCCGCCGGGCGGCAACCGCCCTTCAACCGTGCGTGCCTTGCCGCCCGGTCGAGATCGGTGTGTTCGGGTAAAGGCTCGGCCCCTGCGGCGGTCCCGGGAGCGGGATGCCGGGTTGCCCTCTCCGCCATCGGATCCCCCGGGGCACCCCGGCCGTGAAACGGAAACGAATTACAGAGGCTGCATGCGCTGTATGGCGAAACCGGGGAAAAATCAATATTAGAAGAATGCTACTCAAATATTACATGAAATGTAATATGTCAGGGGAGCTGCGAGAGGTACGTCTGGAGATTGATCTTTCGGTTGTTGAGGCCCAGTTTGTGGCGGATCCGGTGTCGGCAGATGTTGACGGCGCTGGGGGTGACGTTGAGAAATTCGGCGATCTCCTTGGTGGTCCTGCCTTCCTTGATGAGGCTCGCGACCTGGAGCTCCCGCGGCGTCAGGTTCATGTGCAGGGAGGAGAGCTTGCTCGAGAAGGGGGCGATGATGTCCCGGAGGTTGGACTCCAGGATGAGGATGCTGGTCCGCGCGACGGGGTCGAGCCGGCCCTTCTTGAGTTTCTCGATGTAGGGCAGGACGAGCTTCTTGACGTTCGTCAGCACCTTTTCCTCCAGCTCGTTGCGGTCCTCCTCGCGGCGCTTCAGCAGCACCCGCAGCGCGGCGTTGAGCTCCTCGAGCTCGCGGGTCTTGTTCTCCAGCTCCACGCCCCGGATCTTGAGGGTCTCGTCGGCCCGTCGAAGCTCGGTGATGTCCACGAGCGAGGCGATGCTCTTGCGTGTCCCGGGGATGAGGTCAACCGTGAGGAAGACGTTCCGGACCTCGCCCGCCTTGCTGATGAAGCGGAACTCGTAGTTCTTCGGCGGGCCCTCGGGGTCGATCCGCCGCAGGCGGTGATACTCCCTCATGCGGTCCACGTCCCGCGGGTCGATGAACTCGGTCCAGCTCTTGCGGTTCTCCGTCTCCTCCCGGGTGTAGCCGAACCGCTTGACGAACTCGCGGTTGACGAGCGAGATCGTCGTGTCCTCCTCGAGGATCATCGTCGCGGCGCCCGTGGTCTCGAAAAGGGTCCGGTACCAGGTCTCCGATTCCCGGAGCTGTTCCTGCGTGCGCTTCTCCTCGGAG
>MVQS01000161.1 GCA_002067855.1 Syntrophaceae bacterium PtaB.Bin038 | reverse complement strand
AAGGCCCTGACGGTGACCGGGCCGGTGGCGAAGAACCTCAAGGGCGCCAAGGTCCTGGATTACTCGGTCATCCGCTCGATCAAGAACCCCTACAGCCCCGACGGGGGGTTGGCCATCGTCAAGGGGAACCTCGCCCCCGAGGGAGGCGTGGTGAAGCGCTCCGCCGTGGCCCCGAACATGCTGGTCAACGAGGGCCGCGCACGCGTCTTCGACAGCGAGGACGACGCCATCGAGGCCATCCTGGGCGGGAAGATCAAACCGGGGGACGTCGTCGTCATCCGCTACGAGGGCCCCAAGGGAGGGCCCGGGATGCGCGAGATGCTCGCCCCCACCTCCGCGCTGGCCGGCATGGGCCTGGCGGAGTCGGTGGCCCTGCTCACCGACGGGCGCTTCAGCGGCGGCTCCCGCGGCGCGGCGGTCTGCCACATCTCCCCCGAGGCGGCCGAGGGCGGCCCCATTGCGCTCGTGAAGGAAGGCGATCGCATCGCCATCGACATCCCGAAGCGCACGCTCACGCTTCGGGTGAGCGCCGAGGAGTTGAAGAAGCGCCAAAAGGCCTGGAAGCCCCCGAAGCCGAAGATCCAGACGGGGTACCTGGCCCGCTATGCCAGCCTCGTCACCTCCGGGAGTACGGGCGCCGTTTTCAAGGACATGCTGTGATCGTGAACGAGGGGGGGGAGCCGACGAGGCTCCCCTTCCCTTTTAGAACGTGAGAACGTGAGAGGGCAAGACGGTCGGAAGGGCTGCAGGCATTCGGCGGCTCCCGCCTTCCACCCTTCTTTCCCTCTCACCCTCTTACCCTCGGTGTTGAAATGCTCACCTCGGCCCTGCGCGCCATCGCACTTTCCGTCACGGGGGTTCTCGCCTTGATGTTCCTGCTGCAATCGCGGCTCGTCTACTTCCCCGACGGGCAGATCGTCGCCACGCCGGGCGACCGGGGGATGGCCTACGAGGAGTTGACCTTCGAGGCGGACGACGGCGTGCAGCTCTCCGCCTGGTACGTCCCGTCGGAGGCCGGCCGGGGGGTCGTCCTCTTCAGCCACGGAAACGGGGGCAACATCTCCTACAATCTCCCCTTCGTCGAGATCCTGCACCGCGTGGGGCTCTCCACGTTCATTTACGACTACCGGGGCTACGGCCGCAGCCGGGGGAAACCCTCCGAGGAGGGAACGTACAGCGACGCGGCCGGGGCCTGGCGATACCTGACGGAGAGCCGCAAGGTCCCCGCGGGGCAGATACTCCTCTACGGCCAGTCCCTCGGCGGGCCCATCGCCGCGAAGCTTGCCCGTGAGAAAACCCCCGCGGCCCTCATCCTGGACTCCTCCTTCACGAGCTTCGTCGACATCGCGGGCCACCACTACCCGTTTCTGCCCGTGCGGTGGCTCGCGCGATTCGAGTACGACACGCTCGAGCACGTCCGAAACGTCCGGTGCCCCGTGCTTGTCATCCACAGCCCCGACGACGAGATCGTACCCTTCAGGCAGGGGGTCGCCCTCTACGAGGCGGCCCCGGAGCCGAAAGCGTTCGTCAAGCTCCGCGGCGGGCACAACGACGCCCTCCTCCTGTCGGCAGGCGCCTACCGGGAGGGGATGGACGGGTTCCTGAGGAAAATCGGCCGGTAGGCGGCACCTTTCGTGCATTGCCCTCGGGCATGCAAATGTCCCCGCAACGAATCTTCCGGGCCGCCGGGAACCGGGCCGAGGTCGCCTTCCGGTTTCTCCTGCGCCTCCTCATCCCTTTTGACCCGTGGCACCTCATGCCGCTTGCCGCGAAGGACTATGCCGGCGGCATCATCGGCCACCTCAATGCGCTTCCCCGGGAACGGAGGGGGAGGGTGGCGGACATCGGGTGCGGGCTCGGGGACATCCTGCTGAATCTGGACTTCGAGGAACGGATCGGCCTCGACTGCGATGCGGCCGTGCTGAAGGCGGCCGAGATCGCGCGCCGGATCCATTTCAGGGGCGAGGCGAGGTTTGCCGTCTTCTCGTTCCCGGAGGAGCGACTGGACGGCCGTTTCGACGCCGTCATCCTGACGAACTGGCCTCACTCCATCCCGCCTGAACGACTGAAATCGGGGCTTCTCCGACTTTTCGAGGAAAACCTGAACCCCGGTGGCTGCCTCGTCATCGACACGGTTTCGAGGAATGGGTACCCTTACCGCCACGACGCGGCGGTCCTGCTCGGACGCCTGGGGGGTCGCATCGAGCCGATCGGCGACTACCCCTGCGGGCGCAGGGTGTGGAAGGTGACGAAACAATCAGAGGCGCCCGGTCGGGGTCAGGGCAGGGGTCGCTGAAGCTCCATCCTCCGGCGGATCTCGTCCTGCCGCATGAGTTCGCGGCCTGCGATCGTGGTCCTGACCTCGTATCGCCGGGACCTGAGGTCCGCGAGATAGGCCTCCCGCGGGACGTCCGCGGGAGGGGGCGCACCCTTCTCGATCCGCACGATCTCCTCGTCGATCCGGGCGGCGTAGCGATCCAGGTCCTCCTTCGAAAGCGTCCGGTGATCCGTCGCCAGGGGGCCTTCCAGGTAGGTCATCGACGGGGCGCACCCGTAGGACCCGAGGGCCAGAACGACAACCGGCAGCAGTGCAGCGGCAAGTCTGAGCGGCATGGTCTTCCTCCCTGTTTACCTTCCTGCAACCTTCTATACAGTAATGCTCTTCCCCGTCCTTTACAAGGGTCTCCCCGAAAGAAAACGGTTGGCAGCATCCCGGGAAAAAGTGTAGATTGGTCCCGGTTGATCGTGCCCTTCTCGATCATCTACGCCACAGAAAGGTTCCGGACATGACGGCGAAACCGATCCTCACGGTTATCTTGGCGGCATTGCTTTCGCTCGTGGCCCTGGCAGGCTGGTCCTCACAACCTGCATCGGTCGAGCAGGTGCCGCGGCTGACGAAAGAGCAGGTCAGGGGCATGCTCGGGAAGCCCGATGTCGTGATCGTCGACATCCGCTACATCAGGCAATACGAGCAGAGTGACGCCAAGATCCCGGGGGCCGTGTTCGTCCAGCCGGAACATTTCGACGAGTTCGTCAAGAACCACCCGAACAAGGACGCCACCTACGTCCTCTACTGAGCCTGACCCAAGGAGTACACGGCCGCCCGGGGGGCGGTTGAGCTTACCAAGCGGGGATACACGAAGGTCTACGCCCTGGCGGGCGGTTGGGATGAGTGGGTCAAGGCGGGATTCCCCACGGAGAAGAAGGCGATCCAGTCGGCGAAGCTCTGCGTGGACTGCCACGCGGCGACAACCCCCGGCATCGTATCGGACTGGAAGCTCAGCAAGCACAGCCGGAAGGGCGTGGACTGCGCCGTCTGCCACGGCGACAAGCACTTCTCCCCCGAGACGGTCGCCCTGGCCGAGATCCCGACTCCCGAGCGATGCGCCTACTGCCACGGCACCCAGGTCAAGCAGTTCAAGGACGGAAAGC
>MVQS01000160.1 GCA_002067855.1 Syntrophaceae bacterium PtaB.Bin038 | reverse complement strand
CGGGACTTCCTGCGGCATTTGCTGGTGGGCCTTGTCGTATACGCCGTGGTCGTCAAGAGTGACATATCTATCGACACCTGGGCAAACTGGATCTGCGCCGCGGCCTGCGTCCATATGGTCATAGGTATCCCGCAGCGTTTCGGGTGGTCCCCGGAAGTGGCGTTCTTGCAGCTCATCGGCGTGCCGGCCGAAAGTACGCTGTCCAAAACCGGGACGGGGCTGCTCGAAAACCCGAATTTCTTTTCGGGATACCTCGCCATCTCGGCGCCGTTCTTTTTTCGTCGATATTGGGCCTGGTGCCTTCCCCTGCTGGTGATCCACGTCGGCCTCTCCGAAACCTCGACGGCGGTCGTTGCCCTCGGGGCGGCCCTCTTTGTCTACCTGCGGGGGCAGTGGGTGATCCTCGGGGTTCTTGCGGCAGGGGGGCTTGTCGTCCTGCTCACCGACGTTTCGAGCACCATCAGCTCCCCGCGGTGGTCATACTGGCGGGAGATGGTCACCGGGTTCCGCTGGGATTCCTGGTTCAATACCGCTTTCGGGTTCGGGCCCTTCGCCAGGTGGATGCACCCCTGGCATCCTCATAGCGAATACGTCAAGCTCTGGTGGGACTTCGGACCCCCGGGTCTTGTAATGGCCGGGGGATTCCTGTGGAGCCTTCGCAAGGCGGATAAAATGCTCCTGGCGGCCCTGGCGGCGGCCGTCGTCGACTGTATCGGGTCCTATCCAATGTACCTGCCGCCCTCTGCCTATTTGATCATCGTGATCCTTGCCCTCATCGAACGCCAGGAGGTGACGACATGACCGTCGCAACGACCAGCCGGAAGGTGCAATACGACTGTGACGGCTCAACCTACGAATTCGACTTCTCTTTCCCTGTGCAGGAGGAAGAGGACATCGCCGTCATCGTCACCGATTCGGACGGCAACGAGACGGCCCTGTCGCTGACATCCGACTTCGAAGTGAGTTCGGCCTCGGGGACCTACGAATCCGGCGGGACGGTCACGACGGTCACCTATGCATCGGGCTCTAGGGCGACGAAGTCCTGGGCAGACGGATACACCATCACGATTTACAGGGACACGGCGCTGCTGCAGGAGGTCGAGTTCCGCAACAACCGGCAGTTTAGGCAGTCCAATTTCGAGACGGCCCTGGACCGGATCGTGATGATGATTCAGGACCTCGACGAGCGGATCGACCGGATCGTGACGGTGCCCATCACCGACACGGGGGACTCCCTCGAGCTGCCCGCGGCGGCTTCCCGGGCAAACAAATACCTCGCGTTCGACGGGGACGGGGACCCCATCGCCTCGGCGGCCGCCATCTCTACCGTGGCGGTATCGGCCCTGTGGCAGAGCATCCTTGACGACGAAGATCTTTCAGCCATTCACTCCACCATGGATCTGAGCCACGAGATCGACGTGCTTTACGAGTACGGGGACGGCACGGATTACACCCTGGCGGCCATCAACGACGCCCTGACGGCTATCGGGTCGGACCCGGCGACCATCCTGCTGCGGCCCGGCTCATGGGGGATCAGCGACGATTTGACGATCCCCACCAACGTGACGGTCAAGGTCGCCCATGGGGCCCTGCTGGTTGTCGGAAGCGGGAAGGTATTGACCATCAACGGGCCTTTCGAGGCAGGAATGAGGACCGTCTTCACGAACCTGACGGCCGGGGCGGTTGTCTTCGGGAACGGCTCCGTGGAAAAGGTCTATCCTCAATGGTGGGGCGGGGCCCCGGACAACTCCACGGACAACGTCAACGCGATCGCGGCGGCCCTGAGAGCCCATCACCACGTCCACCTTGTCGCGGGTATCTGGAAGATCACCGACGAGATCCTCATGATCTCGGGCATCCAGGGTACCGGGGCGTACTGGGGTTACAAGACCCTATCCGGGGACGGACTCAGGACCATCATCCGGCAGGTAACGGCCACGAAGAACGTCCTTTCCCTCAAGTATTTCTACCATACGGACGGGCAGGATTTCTGGCTCGAGGGTGTCACGGTCAGGGACATGAGCCTGATCGGGGAGGCCGGCACCTACGACGCGCTCTACCTCGAGGGCGTGCATCGGTGCCATTTCGAAAACTTGAACTGCCTGGCCGGAAGGTACGGGGTTTACATCAAGGGGGCCCTGGAGAACAGCTTTGCCGATGTCCGCTCATCGAAATCCCTGTGGGACGAAAACCAGGTTTCGGGAGTGACCCCTGCCACGCCATCCAACGGCCTGCGGACGGTCAAGCTGGAAGCGTTCAGCGGGGACATGAGCGTCAACGTCAACGATTTCAGAAACATGTTCTGCGAAAAGGCGTCCAGCGACGGGATGAACCTCTCGGACTTCCACGGGAACCGGATGTTCGCCACGGTGGAATCCAACGGCGGGACCGGCATTTACATGGTGACGGGCTGCATCCAGAACGAGATCAAGGTGTGGAGCGAGGGCCACGACACGGACGACCTCTACATCGACGGCGACTATCAGAGCCGGATCTCCATCATCTGCGCCGACGACAAGGCC
>MVQS01000159.1 GCA_002067855.1 Syntrophaceae bacterium PtaB.Bin038 | reverse complement strand
GGCCATGGCCCAGCTCGCCGAAAAGCAGAACGTGATCATGTTCACCTACGGCATGGATGCCTCCAGCATGACCGGAGAGAAGTGCAGTAGGAACTTCTTCCGGCCCGGAGGGAGCACGGACGGCCGCTCCTTCGCGCTGGCGCAGCTCATCGCGAAGAAGGGCTACAAAAGCGTGGGCATCATCGCCCAGGACTACTCCTTCGGAAAAGAGGCGGTGGCCGCCTTCAAGAAGAAGCTTGCCGAGATCGCGCCCAAGATGAAAATTGTCGCCGAGCTGTACCACCCGGCGGGCACCAAGGACTATGCCCCCTACGCCAGCCAGCTCATCGCGGCGAAGCCCGAGGTCATCTTCACGCCCAACTGGGGCAATGACCTGACGCTGCTGCTGAAGCAGGGGCGCCCCATGGGTATGAAGCAGAAGGTCTTCTCCTACTACATCAACGACGAGGTCATGATCAAGACGCTCGGCGACGACAGGCTCATCGTGGGCGACATGGGCGCCGAGGTCTACGTGCTCTCCATCCCCAACAAGAAGAACCAGGAGTTCGTGCAGAAGTTCTACAAGGACAAGGGCTACTATCCGACGTGGCTGCGGGGCAAGTCCTACATGGCCACCATGTTCTGGGCCGAGGCCGTGAAGAAAGCCGGCACGACCGACGTGGCCGCCGTGATCAAGGCCTGGGAAGGCCTCTCCTATGACGGCATTGCCGGAACCTGGACGATGAGGGCCTGCGACCACCAGGCCCAGACGCCGTACTGGGTCGTCGAGATCGTGAAGAACAACAAGTTCTTCAAGGAGCACGCCTTCGAAGGCCCGGCGACGATGATCCCCGCAAAGGACGTCTCGGTGCCCTGCGAACAGACGGGCTGCAAGATGAAATAACGGAACCCGGTTTCGCCCGGGCGGGGTTGCTGGGGCGCCCCGTCCCGGGCGGTTGCCGGGCGGCAACCTATTGACAGGAATTTCCATGGCCACACTGATTACCGGGGGGGCGGGGTTCATCGGGTCCTGCCTCGCGAGTCTCCTCATCGACGACGGGGAGAAGCCCGTGATCTTCGATCTCGCGCCCGTACGGGGGCCGCTGGCACAAAGGCGCGGCCGCTTTGTTTTCGAGCCGGGAAATCTAGCCCACCTGCCCGTCCTGATGGACTGTGTCGAACGTCACGGCATCGACCGGATTTTCCACCTGGGCGGCATGCTCTCCCTGCCGTCGGAGAGCAACCACTGGGGGGCCTTTGACGCCAACGTCGTCGGGACCGTCAACATCCTGGAGGCGGCCCGCATCAAGAAGATGAGGCAGGTCGTCTACGGCAGCACCATCGCCACCTACAGCCGGGACATCCCGGGCGACACGATCGACGATCGAACCATCCAGCGGCCCTCCAGCTTTTACGGCGTCACGAAGACCTTCGGGGAGCTTGCCGGCCGGTGGTATCACCGGCGCTTCGGCGTCGACTTCCGCGGCGTGCGTTTGCCTTCCATCGTCGGGCCGGGAGCCAAAACGGCTCACATGTCCATCTACAACGCCTGGGCTATCGAATTCGCCGTCAAGGGTCTGCCCTACGAGATCAACTGCTCACCGGAGACGCGTTGTCCCGCTCTCTACTACAAGGACGCCGCGATGGCCCTCAAGTCGCTCTCCGAAGCCGATCCCTCGCGGCTCGAAACGCGGGTCTACAACATCGCCGGAATCACGCCCCCCTATTCTGCGCAAGAGCTCGTGGACGTCGTCGCAAGGCGCATCCCCGGCGCACGGCTTTCCTTCAGGCCCGATCCCGTCGTCGTGGAGCTCCTCCGGGAACTGGGATCTCTGAGGATCAGTGACGAGTGCGCACGGGCGGAGTGGGGGTGGCGGCTCTCGTACCCGCTCGAGGCGATGGTGGAGGATTTCATCGGGGAGTTCGAAAAGAACCGAACGCATTATCTCTGAGGGGCGGGCGGACAAACGCGAGCGAATCAACCGGGAACGGAAATAAAAACCGGAGGATACCGACAACCATGAACAAGAGGATCTTTACCGCCGCACTGACCGGCTCCATCCACACGCCGAGCATGTCACCCTATCTTCCGGTGACCCCGCAGCAGCTGATCGATGAGGCCCTGCGCTCCTACGAAGCAGGGGCGGCCGTCGTGCACATCCACGTGAGAGACCCGAAGACGGGGCTGCCCATCGCAGACCAGGACATCTACCGGGAGATCGCCGAGGCCGTGAAGAAACAGTGCAACGTCGTCATGTGCTTCACGACGGGAGGCAAGCTCGGCGAGCCCGTAGAGAACCGCGTCCGCGTGGCCTCGAACCTCAAGCCGGAGCTGAATTCGCTCAACGCGGGTTCGCTTAATTTCGCCCTGTTCCACATCAAGGACCAGGTCAAGGAATGGAAGTACGACTGGGAGGAGGCCTACCTCGACCTGACGGAGGACTTCATCTTTCCCAACACGTTCAAGACGATGCGGCAGTACCTGGAGATCATCTACGCCAACGGCTCCAAGCCGGAATTCGAGATCTACGACGTGGGGATGATCAACAACCTGGCGTTCCTGCTGCAGAGGGGGATCGCGAAACGGCCCGTCTATCTCCAGTTCGTCATGGGGATCCTCGGCGGGATTCCCGCCACCCTCGAACATCTGGTCTACCTTGTGGACACGGCGCGCAAGCAGATCGGAGACTTCCAGTTCTCCGTCTGTGCCGCCGGCCGCACCCAGATCCCGATGTGCACAGGGTCGCTCCTCCTGGGGGGCCACGCCCGAGTCGGCCTGGAGGACAATCTCTACCTGGAGAAGGGGGTGCTCGCCAAGAGCAGCGGCGAGCAGATCGCCAAGATCATCCGCATCGCCCGCGAGCTGGGGCTCGAACCTGCGACCCCGGACGAGGCGCGGCAGATCCTTGGGCTCAAGGGACTCGACAAGGTCAACTTCTAGCAGGCTGTTGACCGGGGGCGTCTGATGTCTTCCAGCGCCACGCAATAAACCCGGCCGGTCAGGGCACGAGCGTTCGCCAGAAACGGGAAAACAGGTTTTTCGTTTCATGCGTTGCAAATATGTGGTATAGGGCATCTGGGTTTGGAGGGGCGCCTAATAACATCCAGGAGGAATCAGTGCCATGCCCGAGGATCCCGATATCCGATTGATGGATGCGGAGGAAGAGGTCTATTCGCCGGAGCGAAAGCAGTCGGGGCCGGACAAAAAGAAGGTCGGGGTGATCGCCGCGGTCGGAATCGCGATTCTTGCCGTTCTCGGGGGTGCCTACCTGATGCTGGGAGGCGGCGGGGTCTCCAAGGAGGAGGCCCGGCTCATGCAGACCAAGCTCTCCGCCCTGGAGCAGAAGATCGTGGCCCTGGAGAAGCAGCAGGCGGCCCTGCAGGCGAGGCTCCCCGCCGAGGGGGCGGAGGCGGCCCTGACCGGAAAGATCGACACGCTCGCCCAGCGCGTCGAGGCCCTGGAAAAGAGGCCGGTCCCCGCGGTCGCGGAAAAACCGAAGGCCGCCGTCGCATCGGGCAAGAAGACACACACCGTCCAGAAGGGCGAAACCGTCTACGGCATCAGCAAGAAATACGGGATGAAGCCGGCCGAGCTGCGCAAGCTCAACAACCTGAGCGAGGACGACCCGGTCAAGCCCGGACAGAAACTCGTCGTGGGCAAATAGGTACGCGACCCCATGGAACGCAAAAGCCCGGCCGAATCGCCGGGCTTTTTGCTGACGGGACCGTCTACGGGCCCGGCGCGGCGCCCTGCTCCCGGAGCAGTTGAACCACCTTGCTGACCGGGACGGCAAAGCCGATGTTCTGCGCGCCCAGCACCACGGCGAGATTGACGCCCACCAGCTCGCCGTCCATGTTCAAAAGCGCCCCGCCGCTGTTTCCCGGGTTGATGGAGGCGTCGGTCTGCAGAAGCCCCGAGCAGGCGTAGTCGCACTCCGTGTTCTTGAAGGCCCGGTCGATGCCGCTGATCACGCCGGTCGTCACGGAGTTCTCGAGGCCCAGGGGATTTCCGATCGCGACGACGGTCTCGCCGACCATGAGGGTCTTGACATCGGCAAACCGCACGGCCCGAAGCTCACGGGCGGGCCGGATCCGGATCAGGGCCAGGTCGTCGAGGGTGTTGACGCGGACGACCTTCGCCTCCGCCACGGTT
>MVQS01000158.1 GCA_002067855.1 Syntrophaceae bacterium PtaB.Bin038 | reverse complement strand
GGGAGAGGCTGCGAGGCTGCCGTTGCGGTACACCCGGTACCCCGCCACGCCTAGGTTGTCCGTCGAGGCCGTCCAGGTCAGGTTGATCTGGGAGGCGGAGGCCGCCGTCCCCTGGAGGTTCGAGGGGACCGACGGGGCCGTGGCATCTGCGGTGTAGACGGCCACGGCGCCGCTCTGGGCCGACTCGTTCCCCTCCGCGTCGTAGGCCGTTACGGTGTAGCTGTAGCTCGTGGCCTCGGAGAGACCCGTGTCGGAGAAGCCCGTCGACGCGCTCGTTCCGACGGCCGTCCCGTTGCGATAGATGCGGTACCCCGCCACCCCGGCGTTGTCCGTCGATGCCGTCCAGGTCAGGTCGATCCTCGACGTCGAGGCGGCCGCGCCCTGAAGGTTGGAGGGAACCGACGGGGCCGTTGCGTCGACCGTCGTGGCCGTGAGCGGCGAGCTGGGCGCCGATTCATTGCCCCCGGCGTCGTAGGCCGCCACGCGGTACACGTAGGTGGTGTACTCGGCAAGGCCCGTGTCGGAGTAGCTCGTACCCGCGGTCGTGCCGATGACCGCCCCGTCGCGGTAGATCCGGTACCCCGTCACCCCCACGTTGTCCGTGGACGCCGTCCAGGCCAGATCGATCCGGCTTGCCGAAACGGCCGTCCCCTGCAGGTTCGCGGGGGCCGTCGGCGCTGACCCGTCGGCGGTGGCCACGAAAAGCGTGGTGCTCTTCTCGGACTCGTTGCCGATCCAGTCGAACGCGGAAACCCGGTATCCGTAGGTGTTTCCCGGGGAAAGCCCCGTGTCGGTGTACGTGGTCAGCGGGGTGCTGCCGACCCGGGTCCCGTTCCGGTACACCCGGTAGCCCGACATGAAAAGATCGTCCCGGGATGCCGTCCAGTTGAGCTGGACACTGTCCGACGATACAACGGCGGCCTGGAGGCCCGTGGGAACCGTTGGGGGGTATGGTCGCCCGAGGACCCGCAACCGCAAATGGAGATAGCAAGGGTCCACCACACCGCTACGGGGAAAAAGCCTTTTTTCATGCATCACCCTTACGATAGGACTGCGCTCGAAACCGATGGCCGCGATTCATCAGTAATTTCAGACTGGTATGAACGACCCTACCCGTCACGATCGAAACCGGGGCATGAGATCCCCTTCCTCTACCGTTATCGGCAGAACGTAAGGAAAATTGAGAGGGTGAGTTCCGTGAGGGCAGATCGATATGCCGCTTTCGCGCCGGGCGGGGAAGCCCGGCGCGAAAGCGGCGTTGATGCAGGCGCCCCCCGAGGGGGGCCGGCCGCAGGGTTGCCTGCGCGGGAAGCCGTGCGCGGCGCCCTTTTGCGTTTTTGGCTCTTTGTCGACCGGCGGAAATGGTGTAGATTGGACTCTGCAATCAACGGCCCCCGGTTTGCGGAAAGCCGGCCGGCCGGAAGGAGGGATGAGCGGGATGGGTGTTTTCAACAGTCGGCTTCCTGCTTGCATCGTGATGATCTCCCTTGCCGGTTCCGCGTGGGCGGCCGAGGAGGTGCTGATGAACGACACGCTGAAGACGATCTTTGCGCGCAAGAGCGTGCGCTCCTACCGAACCGAGGCGGTATCCGACGAAAAGCTCCAGATGCTCGTCCGGGCTGGCATGGCGGCCCCGACGGCCGTGGACAAGCGGCCCTGGGAGTTTGTCGTCGTGACGGACCGGGCCGTCCTGAAGCGGCTTGCCGACGCCCTGCCCTACGCGAAGATGGCAGAGCGGGCGGCGGCGGCCATCGTCGTCGGGGGCGACGTTCGCAGGCAGTGGGGCGGCATGGAGTCGGACTACTGGATCATGGACTGCAGCGCGGCGACGCAGAACATCCTGCTGGCGGCGGAGTCCATGGGGCTCGGCGCCGTGTGGACCGCCGTGTATCCCGAAGACAGCCGCGTCCGGGCCGTCCGGCAGATCCTCGGCATCCCCCCGCATGTCGTTCCGCTCAATGTGATCCCCGTTGGAGTCCCGTCAGGCCGGGAAAAGCCGAAGGACAAATACGACCCGAAGCAGATCCACTGGAACAAGTGGTGAATCCATGCGGCGGCATAGGCCCGCCGGGTGTGTGAACGTGCGAAGGGGAATCGGCCCATGCGTCGCCTGATCCTGGCCATTCTCATCGGGGCGGCCGGGCTCGGCGCCTACCAGGTCTCCATGCTGGCCGTCCGGATCCACCGGGGCAGGGAGATCGCGGCCGCGAGCAGGCCCTTCGAGCTTCGGAACCCGGCTTCGACGCATCGCATCCTCGTCGTGGGGGACAGCACCGGGGTGGGAACCGGCGCCGCGAGGCCCGAAGAATCCGTCGCGGGCCGGATCGCAGCGGAGTTTCCCTGCGTCGAGGTCGTCAACCTCGCCCGAAACGGCGCAACGGCAAGGGACGCCCTCACCCAGCTCGAGTCCGTCCGCAGCGCACCCTTCCGCATCGTCCTCGTCCAGGTCGGAGGAAACGACATCCTGGGGTTCACCGACATGGGGGAACTGCGGGGAACCATCCTGCAGGTGCTGGCGAAGGCCCGGGAAAAAGGCAAGGCGGTCCTCTTCATGAGCACCGGCAACGTGGGGCTCGCGCCCGCTTTTTTCCCGCCCGTCTCGTGGCTCTACACGGCAAGGACCCGGCAGGCCCGGGCGATCTTCATGGAGGCGGCGGAAACGTCAGGCGTCGAGTACGTGGATCTGTTCAGGGAAAAGGGGGACGATCTGTTCCTGGGCGACCCGGACCGGTACTATACCCCGGACTACCTGCACCCGGGTTCGGAAGGGTATCGAGTCTGGTACGAAGAATTGAAAAAGCAGACGCGGATCGCGGAAATCCTGGGGAAACCGAATGGCTGCACCGTCGGGCGTTGAAAAAGATCACCCGCCGGCCGCGAAAGAGAGATGATTTCGCGGGGCGGCGGGTGACCGTGTGTCCATGGAACCCGTCTCCTACCGGACCGGTTCATGCGGTGCCTGCTCCTTCATGTCCTTCATGACGCCGGATTTCAGGAGCCCACAGTAGGCCCGGATCTGGCCCAGGCAACAGGCCAGGGTCTCCTCGGCAAAGGACTCCGTCGCCTCGAGACAGCTCTTCAGGGCCCTGCCGGCCTCCTTCCCGTCGACCGTGATCCTCTGCTCCAGGACCAGGGTCTTCATCCAGTCCATGCACGCCGACGAGGCCCTCGAGCCGTTAGCCCAGGTCGCCTTTCCATAGGACGTCAGGTCCTCGGAAAAGCCGTTCACCGAGAGGGGGGCCTGCATCCCGGCGACGAGTTTGTGGACATCGAAGGCCGCAGCCCCCTGCCTCGCCTTCTCCACGAGGGTCTCCATCGGGAAATTGCACAGCTCGAAGAGGTTCCCGCAGAGCCTGCGAACGGGATCGGCGGAGGGCTTCATCTCAAGCGCATCCTGCACAACGCGCAGGAAGGATTCCGACGTCTCCTGCAGACTCCTCTGCCTGCGGTTCATGAGATCGACCGACTCTTCCGACCATTTCGTGATCCACTGCAACGGGTTTTGCGCCGATAACACATCCATGCCCATCATCATGCTACCTCCTGAAATGCTTCCTGAAAGGAACTCAGGAAAAGCATTGCTCTTTTCGGGGTAGCGTAGCCCGGTGCATGTTGCATTGCAATATCAAATAAATCACAGGTTATTATCAGCTAATAACTGATTTTTTACAGTAATAATATCAAATTTTGCACTTTCTGATGTTGCAAACTGCCGCATCGCAGCATAGGGGAGGGAAAGAATATCGCCGTGTTGCCTTCCCCGTCTCGACCTTTCAGACGGCGTGAGAGGCTCAGAGATTGCGGACCTTGTCCACGGAAGCTTGGACGACAAAGACGCGGATGTTGTTGCTCCTGTCGTCCACGGGGTTGATGAAGAACCCCGGACGGTTTGGTTCG
>MVQS01000157.1 GCA_002067855.1 Syntrophaceae bacterium PtaB.Bin038 | reverse complement strand
GGCCTACGAGGGGACGACCCGCAACAAGCTCAGGACGGCCAAGCTCCTGGGGATCGGCCTCAACACGCTGAGGCGGAAGCTTGCCTCCTACGGGGTGGACTGAGCCCGCAGTCCGTGAGGCGAAGGGCCGGTCGGCTGCGGGCTGCTCGAGCCGGCCTATCCCATCCCGGCACATCTTCCCTTTCCCCCCGGAAAGATTCGCTTTTTCTCCCCTCACCGGGCCATTCCGGCACAGTCCCGCGTCGCCCCCGCCTTGCCCCCCCGCGGGCATCAATCGTCAAGCCATGGAAATAGCTCAATAAATGATTGCGTACGAGTTTGGTACGACCGGTGCTCTACCTGGCGGCAACCACACAGACGAGGTGACGCCATGTCCGACAGAGATTTCCCGGGACAGGGTCCCGGTGGCATCGCGGGGAGGCCGCGGCCGGCGGAGGACAAAGAGCAGAACCGGGAACCGGAGGCAGGCCCGTCCGGGGAAGGACCCGGGGCGGCGGATGCGCCCTCGCGGCATGACCCGTGCCGCGCGTTCATGGAGCAGCTGCCCTTCGGCGTCCTGACCGCACGGCCCGACTACTCCGTGGATTATGTCAACGGGCGGTTCCGGGAGATGTTCGGCTACGGGATCGACGAGATCCCCGACATCCGGTCCTGGTTCGAGAAGTTCGCGCACAAGCCCGTCTCGAAGGGCATGCTCGATCAGCTCTTTCATGCCCGCACGCCGCGCGCGCAAGGGCTTCACCGGGAAACCGTGATCGCCGTCCAGACCCGGCGGGGCGGCCGTCGTCTCTGCCAGGTCCACTTTGTGGCCCTCGCCGACGGCCGGCTGCTGACGACCTACGAAAACGTCGCCGAGCGGGGCCGTGTCGAATCGGAGCTTCAGTACAGCAAGATCGACTCGGTCAGCATTCTCACCGGCGGTCTCGCCCTCATCCTCGACGGGATCGCCGAGGGCCTCCAGGCCCTTCTGGACACGATGCAGGGGCAGAATGCCCCCGCGGTCAGGCAGCTCCAGGCCGTCGAGCAGGAGGCCCGCTCGGCCCGGGAGCTGCTGCAAAAGATCCGGAGCTTTACCGGCGGGCGGGTGAACGAGGCCCGGCCCATCGACCTGAAGGAAATCATCCGCAAGACCTCCACCATCTTCGCCAACACCCGGGGCGGGATCACCGTGCGTCGGAAGCTCGATGAGAAGCTCTGGGCCGTCGAGGTCGAGCGGATCCAGCTCGAGAAGATGCTCATCCACCTGTATTTCCACCTGCAGCAGGTATCCCCGACGAGTCCCGAGTTCCACATCGAGGCCGAGAACGCCTGCCTCTTCGCGCCGGAGTCGACCCTCTACAGGGTCAAACCGGGCCGGTACGTCAGGGTCAGCCTGTCGGCGGGCGCCCTGCCGCCGTCGCCCGCCGGGCGGCCGAGGGCCCTTCGCCTTTCGGCCATGATGAACGACCCCGGACTGCGGGACAGCCTGAGCATGACCTACGCGCAGTGCATCGTGCAGGGACACGGCGGCGTCATGACCCTCACCGGCGGCGAGGGATCCCCGTCGGCCGTGCACATCCTGCTGCCCGCCGCAGAGTCGCCGGCTCTCGGGTCCCCCGCCCTGCGCGAGGCCGGCGCGCCGGGGGGGACGATCCTCCTGGTGGACGACGACGAGGTGCTGATCGGCGTGATCCGGGAGATCCTCGAGTCGGCCGGGTACCGGGTGCTGACCGCGTTCAACGGCCGGGAGGCCCTCGAGATCTACGAGGCGTGGAGGGGCGACATCGATCTCGTGATGCTGGACATGATCATGCCGGGCATGGGGGGCGCGGAGACCTACAGGGAATTGAGGGGCATGGATCCGAAGGTGCCCGTGCTCATCGTCAGCGGCTACAGCCTGCCCGACCAGATCCGCGATCTCCTCGCGCAGGGGTGCCGGGGATTTCTGCAGAAGCCCTTCCAGATCCCGGAGCTCTTCGAGGCGATCCGCCGGGCGATGCTGCGGGACGACGGAAAGAGAGGATAGAGCCATGAACGGCGACGAGAGGTTGTCCGGGGGAAAAGCGATCTACATCGCCGGCCCGCGACGGCTGGACAACGAGGCGCTCGCGCGCCTTCTCGCGCGGGAGGCGGGAACGCCGTGCGAGGCGGTTCCCTTCGAACGCATGGTGACCCTGGGTCTGGGACCCCACCCGCCCGGGAGCCTGCTGTTCCTCGTCGATGCCCTCGACCCGGGCCTCCGGAGGGCGGCCCCGCAGGGCAACGGGGGGGCAAACGGCATACTGCCCGCCGGGCTGTTCTCCCTCCTGTTCAGGGAACATCCCAACGGCAACGGGGCCGCCGCGGTCTGCCGGTGCGGGTTTTTCTACCGGTTCGAGTCCGCGGAGAAGTTCCTCTGCGCCCTCCAAGACCTGCTCGCCGACCGCCGGCAGGCGCCCGGGGAGCCGCCCGTCGGCTACATGCGGCCCGGGGGGGCCATGGAACCCGCCGAGGGACACCCCCTGAGCCCGCGGGAGTTCCACATCCTGTTCCTGATGGCCGGCGGTCTCCACAACAGCGATATCGCCGCCCGCCTCAACATCAGCGGCCACACGGTCCGAACGCACCTCTACAACATCTTCCGCAAGATCCACGTGCGGAGCCGCGTCCAGGCCTCCCTGTGGGTCCACGAGCACGTGGATCGGTTCTTCTGCGTGCTGTAAGTCCCGCCTCTCTCCCGCGGCCCGGGGATCGGCGCCTCAGCCGGGGCGTTCCGGCCCTGGTCTCGTCGTTCCGGCCTGTACCTCGATCGGATTCCGGAAAACGAAACCGCCGGTAGGTCTTCCGGGGCGGATGGACGTCCCCGGCGGCGGCAGGCGGTTCGTGACGGTCAACGCGTGACGGTTAGTGTGTGACGGGCATGCTCAGGAGGCGGGCCGCGACGGGAGCCACCATGTAGCCGAAGAACGCCAAGGGGGCCAGGTAGACCAGGAGGGTCATGAGGATGTCGATGGCGACGAACGCCGTGTCATCATCGGGGGAGTCCACCTCCACGATCCGGTCGAAGATGCACAGGTCGTTCGTGGCGGCTTTTTCCGCACGGACGGCTTCCCCCACCATCAGTCTCTCCGCCATCGCAGCATTCATGGTCCGCCTCCTTTGCGTTCGTTTGCACGGTGAAGGAGCATCGTCCGTGCCGGTGCGGGGCAGGATTAAATAATCATTTTAAATCAATCGGTTATGATGTTGCCCGCCCGGATGTGCGGCTGCGGGGCTGCCGCCGCGGCGGTGCAGGATGGCATGGGATGCGGAAAAGACATTTTCAACTCAACGGGTTATGGGAAATGTCCCATATTGGCACAGTGCGATTCGGTCCGCCGTTTCGGCTCCCCCCATGGACCGCCTCCCTCTTCCCTTTGCGAAAGCGCACCAGGATCCCCGCCTGAGCCGGTGCGCCCGGTGAAACCGCGATTGAGCCGGGCCGGTCGATCTGTTACGATGGAGCCGACTCCCCCTGCGAGGAAGAAGCCCGATGAACCAGGAACTGGCGGGATATCCCGTCGTCGTCGAGGTCCCCGTGGTCTGGGGCGAGATGGATGCCTTCGGCCACGTCAACAACATCGTCTATTTCCGCTATTTCGAGACGGCCCGCATCGCCTACTTCGAGAGGCTCGATGTCCCGGAGTTCCTGCTGAGGGACCCCGTGGGTCCGATCCTGGCCGAGACGACCTGCCGTTTCCGGGCGGCCCTGTCCTACCCGGACACGGTCTCCATCGGGGCACGGGTGACGGGTGTCGCCGAGGACCGCTTCGTCATGCGCTATGCCGTCTTCAGCCACAGGCTGGGTCGCCTGGCCGCCGAGGGCGAGGGGACCCTCGTCTGCTTCGATTACCGGCGGAACCGGAAGGCGGCCGTGCCGGAAAAACTCCGGTCTCGCATCGCCGCGCTGGAGGCCGGCACGTCCTGATGCAACACCGGGGGCCGCCCCATTGACGGGACGGCCCTCTTGCACAGGGTGCGTCGCCGGGGCTACTGAACCCGCCGGTCCCTCCAGTGAAGGATGTTGGTCCGGCTCGCGATCGAGGGCGGCGTGACGGCCGCCTTCTGGGTGTTCGAGCCGATCCCCGCGCCGCCGCTGACGGTCACGTAGAGGTCCGGTGTGCTGCTGAAGGGGTTCATCGACAGAACGGGCGCCGTGGGGATTCCCACGCCGAGCGTCATGCTCCGGCTGCCGCCGGAGAAGGACCCGGCGCCGCTCAGGTAGTTGACGGCGTAGAGTTTCGCCGTGCCCGCCTGGCTGCAGGGGTCTCCCGCGCCGCCGGCCGGGGTGTAGGTGGTGAAGTAGACCTGGCCCCCGAAGATGGAGGGGTCGGAGAGGCACTTCTCGCCTGCCCCCGGGAGATTGATATACCAGCCGTTTTTCGACGTGCTGTCCGTGTAGGTGCTGCTCGTGATGTTCTCGAGGTTCACGAGCTGCAGCGTGCCGGAAAGCGTCTTGTCCTTCACGCCGAAGAGCCGGTCCGTGGTGGTTCCCACGACGATGGGCTCGGCC
>MVQS01000156.1 GCA_002067855.1 Syntrophaceae bacterium PtaB.Bin038 | reverse complement strand
GGTCCTGTCGGCGGCCGACCTGGTGGTGCTGCCGTCCCTGTCCGGCGAGGCGTTCCCGAGGGCCGTCATCGAGGCCATGGCTTGCGGCAAGCCCGTCGTTGCCACTGACGTGGGCGGCACCCGGGAGGCCGTCGACGAGGGGGTGACGGGGTATGTCGTCCCGCCCGATGACGCCGGAAACCTGGCGGAGCGCATCGAGCTTCTCCTGGCGGACGACGCGGTGCGGGCGGCCATGGGGGAAGCGGCCCGACGCCGCGCGGAGGAACGCTTCAGCGTCGGGAAGAACGCAAGGGCCACGGAGAGGCTCTACCGGGACATCCTGAATGGCGCCCCGGTTCAGGGAGGTGATGCCAGATGAAGCAGGAACCGGAAAAACTATACCTCGATCTGCTGAAGAAGGCGCTCACCTTCAGCCTGTGGCCGGAGCCGCCGATTCCCCTCACCCTGTTCAACGAGACGCGGAGCCCGCTGAAGCGCGCCGCGGTTTCATGGGTGTCCCGGGCTCTGGAGGCGCGGGATCTCGGGCTCGTGAAGCACCGCAACGTGACCGGTCAACAGAGGTCCAACGGGCAGTTCTGGCCGCTTTACGCGGACACCATGATCGGGATGAAGCGCCTCGATCAGCTGCAGGCGGCCATCGAGACGATCCTGGCCGAGGCTGTGGAGGGGGACTTCATCGAGACGGGTGTCTGGAGGGGTGGGGCCTGCATCTTCATGCGCGCCGCCCTGGCCGTATACGGCGTTTCGGACCGCCGCGTCTTCGTGGCCGACTCCTTCGAGGGGCTGCCCGCACCGGATCCTCAGGCCTATCCCGCCGACCGGGAGTCCCTCTTTCACAGGATCCCCTTCCTTGCCGTGTCCCGGGAAGACGTGGAAAGGAATTTCGCGAAGTACGGACTTCTCGACGACCGGGTCGTCTTCCTGCAGGGGTGGTTCAAGGACACGCTGCCGTCGGCCCCCATCGAAAAGCTCGCCCTGCTCCGACTCGACGGCGACATGTACGAGTCGACGATGGATGCGCTGAAACATCTGTACCCGAAGCTATCGCCCGGCGGGTACTGTATCGTCGACGACTTCTTTCTGGGGCCCTGCCGCCTTGCCGTGGAGGAGTACCGGGCCGCACATGGCATCGAGGCGGAAATGAGGGTGATCGACACGTGCAGCGTCTACTGGCGGAAAACGGCGGGGGCCTGACAGGAGGCGCATGACGGCCCGGCAGCGCATCAAGAAGCTTTACCTGCGGTCCCGCGGTGCCGTTCTCCGCGTATTGCCGGCCTCCCGGGGGTGCATCCCGGCGGGCGGAGACGCCCTTCGCCGCATCCTGCTGATCCGGCTCGACCGGGTCGGCGACGTCGTCCTCACGACGCCGGCGATCGAAGCCCTCAAGACGCGCTTCCCCCGCGCCGAACTCACCGTGCTGTTGAGGCCGCAGGCGGCGGCGCTGCTCGAGAACAACCCGCACGTGGACCGTTGCGTGGTGCTGGACCCGGGAGCGCCTGCGGTCGAGAGGGCCCGGGCTCTCCGGGAACTGCGCCGCCGCCGGTTCGACCTCGCCGTGGATCCCTGCGTCGACTGGAAGCTCGCGACGGCCGTGATCGCGTGGGCCAGCGGGGCGCGGGTGCGGGTCGGCTATCCCTGCGGGGGGAGGGAGGCCTTCTTTACGGCAGTCGCCGAGCTCCCCGACGGGAACGCCCACATGACCGACGTGATTTTGGGTACGCTCAAGCCTCTCGGGATTCACGGGCCGAAGCCGCAGCCCCGGCTGTACCTTACGGCGGAAGAGCGGAACCGGGCGGCGGGCTGGCTTGCCCGGCAAGGATACGGCGGGAGACCGCTTCTCGGGATTCACCCCGGCGCCTTCTACGAGACCCAGCGCTGGCCGGCGGGCAACTATGCGACCCTTGCCGGCGGATTGCAGGCGCGCTTCGATGTGATTCTCTTCGGCGGTCCCGCCGACGCGGGCGTCGTGGAGCGGATCCGGTCCGGGATTACAGGGGGTGCGCTCGCGGCCGTCACGCCCGACATCCGCTGGTTCGCGGCCCTTCTGTCTTGCTGCCGACTGCTCGTGTGCAACAACTCCGGCCCCCTTCACATGGCCGCCGCCCTGGGGATTCCCACGGTTTCCTTCATGGGTCCGACGGAGAAACCCCTCTGGCTTCCCCTGGGGGAGGGGCAAGTCGTGCTCCGGATGGACGGCCTTTCCTGCATCGGCTGCAACCGGGGCGTCTGCCCGTCAGGCACCCTGGAGTGCATGTGGCGGATCACCCCGGACATGGCCGCAGAGGCCGTTTTGAGGCTGGCCTGACCCCCCCGAAGACAGCACCGACCCGCCGGTCTATCCTGGTATATTAATTGCAAAATTTGTCGAAGACGCCCCTGCCCGAATCCGCAGCGGGGAGGGGTGACCCGATTGTTTGCCCTGAAGGCAGCCGTATGAAAACCCCGCAGCAGTTGAATCGTACGCCTCGTCCCGCGGCCCTGTCGGTCGTCGTTCCGGTGTACAACAGCGAGACGACCTTGTGCGAACTGGTGGCGCGGCTCGGGCCCGTGCTCGCCGGGACGGGAGCCGCCTACGAGCTGATCCTGGTCAACGACGGGAGCCGCGATGAAAGCGGACGCGTGATCGAGGAGCTTGCCTTCCGGCATGGGTGGGTTCGCGGCATCCACCTGATGCGCAATTTCGGACAGCACAACGCGCTTCTGTGCGGTATTCGAGCCGCCCGACACGACGTCATCGTGACGATGGACGACGACCTGCAGAATCCCCCGGAGGAGATCCCGAAACTGCTCGAAAAGCTCGGGGAGGGGTTCGACGTGGTCTACGGCACGCCGGAGGAGCGGCAGCAAGGCATTTTCAGGAACTGGGCATCCCGGGTCACCCGGGTTGCCCTGCAGAGCTCCATGGGGGCCGAGACGGCCCGCCATGCCAGCGCGTTCCGCGCGTTCCGGACCTCCCTGCGGGATGCCTTCGCTTCCTACCGGAGTCCCTTCGTGTCCATCGACGTCCTGCTCACGTGGGGTACCGGCCGCTTTGCCGCCGTCCGGGTCGACCAGCGGCCGCGCCATTCGGGACAGTCGAATTACACGTTTCGCAAGCTCGTCGTCCACGCCCTCGACATGATGACCGGCTTCAGCACGCTGCCCCTCCAGATTGCGAGCCTGACGGGTTTTTTCTTCACCCTCTTCGGGATCGCGGTGCTGGCCTATGTCCTCGGGCGGTATGCTCTCGACGGCGGGAGCGTCCCGGGCTTCCCGTTTCTCGCATCGGTGATCGCCATTTTCGCAGGGGCGCAGCTCTTCGCCCTGGGCATCATCGGAGAGTACCTGGCCCGGATGCACTTCCGGATGATGGAAAAACCGACGTACGTATGCCGCAGAGGCCCCACAGAGAGCCGCAAGGAGAATCGATGGGAGTTCCCCGAGAATCGAGAATACTCGGCACGATCGATGCGGAAGAGATCGTGATCGGGCAGGGAGTCCTCGTCGAAGAGGGCGCCCTGATCACGGGA
>MVQS01000155.1 GCA_002067855.1 Syntrophaceae bacterium PtaB.Bin038 | reverse complement strand
TACCCCCTCTTTCCTCTGTGAAAGAGTCTTCCTTCCGGACCCCGGGGACGAAGGGGCCTTCTCCCCGGGGCCGACCCCCCTCTCGAGCCTCGAGTCGAGCCGCCCGCTTCGTGACTTCGACATCGTCGCCTTCTCCGTCTCCTTCGAGAACGACTACCCGAACATTCTCGAGATGCTCGAGAGGGGGCGCATCCCGCTGCAGACGGCCGCGCGGGGAGAACGGGACCCCCTCGTCCTGGGGGGCGGCATCTCCGTCATGCTGAACCCCGAGCCGCTCGCCCCCTTCTTCGACCTGTTCCTGCTCGGGGAGGCCGAGGAGATGGTCCCCGAGTTCCTCGAGCGATACCGGGCCCTCCGCGCCGCCGGCACGCCCCGCGGGGCGACGCTCGCCGAGATCCAGCGGGGCATCGAGGGGGCCTACGTCCCGGAATGCTACCGCGTGGGCTACGGGGCCGGGCAGCGCATCGGCTCCTTTCAACCCGTCGACCCCTCCTTTCCGACGAGAATCCGGGTGCGGCACGTCGGGGAGATCAACGCCTTCCGGACGCACCAGGTCGTCACCACGCCGAACACGGAATTCGCGGACCTGTTCCTCGTCGAGGTGAGCCGCGGCTGTTACCGGGGCTGCCGGTTCTGCCCCGCCGGGTTCGCGTACCGCCCGGCCCGTTTCCGCACCCCCGAGGCCCTGTCCGCCTCGCTGGAGGAAGGGCTCCGCAGGAAGGGACGGGTCGGGCTGCTCGGGACGGCCGTCTCCGACCACCCCCGGCTGGCCGAGTTGTGCCGGAAGACCCTCGAAGCCGGGGGCGGCTTCTCCCTCGGCTCGCTCCGGATCGACCGGGTCACGGGCGAGCTGGCGGGGCTGCTGGCCGACGCCGGCGTCGAGATGGTGTCGCTGGCCCCCGAGGCCGGCTCCCAGCGGCTGCGCGACGTGATCCGCAAGGGGGTGACGGAGGCACAGATCTTCAGGGCCGTGGAGAATCTCATCGAGCACGGCATCGTGAACCTCCGGCTCTACTTCATGGTCGGCCTGCCCACCGAAGAGGAGGAGGATGTGGACGCGATCGTGAATCTCGCCCGCCGGATCGGCCACCACGCCGTGAAGACGACGAGGGGCACCCGCCGTTTCCGCCGCCTCACCCTGAGCGTCAACCAGTTCATCCCCAAGCCCGCAACCCCCTTCCAGTGGCTCCCGCTGGCCGACGCGGGCCTCGTGCGGAGGCGGATCCAGAAGATCAAGCGGGCCTTCGGGAAGGAGCGCTCCGTCAACGTCATCCACGACCTTCCCAAGTGGAACTACGTCCAGGCGCTGCTGTCGCTGGGCGACCGGCGCGTGGGCGAGATCCTGCTTGCGGTCCACGCAAACGGCGGCAACTGGCCCCAGGCCCTCAAGCAGGTCAACGTCAACGCCGACTTCTACGTGTACCGCGAGAAAGACCCCGCCGAGTTCCTGCCCTGGGACTTCATCGACCACGGCGTGAGCCGTGAGTTTCTTCTCGAGGAGTGCAGGAAGGCGATGGAAACGGCGAAAGGATGGAAGTTAGGAAGATAGGAGGTTAGGAAGCTCGGAAAAGAACAAGAAATTATTCCTTCGGAACGCCAGCTTCCGCCGGTTGACGGTGCGGCGCCTCGGGCGTTATAGTGCTTCAAGACCATGCGAGAAAGGACCGCCCCATGGACAAAGCCCCTCTGTACTTTGCCTACTCCTCGGACATCAACGAGAAGAGCCTCGTCGCGTGGTGCGCGAAAAACGGCTACGACTACCCGATGAGGGCCAAGGTGGCCAACGCCTGGCTGCCCGACCACGAGCTCATCTTCAACTACCGGGAGCGGGAAAACCGGGGGCGCGTCTCGAACCTCCGGCGCCGCTACGGCCAGGCCGTGCCGGGCGTCCTCTTCGACGTGAAGCCCGACGGGTGGAAAGCCATCGAGGCCAAGAAGCTCGTCCCGCGGTGCTACCGGCCCTTCGACGCGATCGTGCTGACCGAGGACGGCCGGGAGCGGGAGGCCGTGGCCTACCGGGTGTTCGCGGACCGCATCGCGGGGACCTTCTACCCGCCCCGCCTGGATTACGCGGCGGCCCTGCGGGAAGGGCTGCTCGCCCACGGCCTCGACGACCGGATGCTCACGGCCGTGGCCGCGGGCCGCGAAGCCCCGTGGAGCATCGACCACATCTTCGTCTACGGGACGCTCATGAAAGGCTTCGCCCGGCATCACCTGCTCGAGGCGTGGGCCCACCCCATGACCCGCCGGGAGGCCCATGCACCCGGGGTCCTCTACGACAGCCGCAAGGGCTACCCCTGCATGGTGCCGGCGAAGCGGGAGGGCCAGATCGTCCAGGGCGAGCTCTACCGCCTCCGGGACAACCGCCAGGCCTTCGAGATGCTCGACATCGTCGAGGATTTCAGGGGGTACGGGGATGCCCGCTCGGAGTTCCGGCGGGCCGTCGTGCGCGTGGAGGCGGGCGGGGAAAGCCTGCCGGCCTGGGCCTACCTGTACAACCGGCCGACGGCGAAGCTGGACGTCATCGAGTCCGGGGACTGGAAGAACCGGCCGTTCTTGGCCTAGCGGAGAGCGGGTGCATCGACGCAAAAAGGGCGGGGTCCCGTGAATGGACCCCGCCCTTTTCCGTTTCCTCTACGGCAGACTCTCGGATCGAAGCGAACGCAGCCGGTACCGGCGGGGCCGAAGACCCCGCCGGGTCGAGCCTGCGAAGCGTCCTGAAACCTGAGTCGGGTTGATTATGTTTCCTGGAACCGATACCAGAGGAATACCGCGCCGCAAAAGAGGACAAAGGCTAGCATGGGGTGGCCGACGAACTCGTCGAGCTTGCCGAAGGCTGCTCCTATGCAGATGAGGATCACGGAGACAACAAAGAGAAGTTCGACGAGAACCTTCACGGGAGACGGGTACCGGCTGTTCATAGCGCACCTCCCAGTGTCG
>MVQS01000154.1 GCA_002067855.1 Syntrophaceae bacterium PtaB.Bin038 | reverse complement strand
GACGCCCTCATGGACCTCGTGAATTCCGGGGCCGTCACCAACCGGCGCAAGCGGTTCTTCCAGGGAAAGTCGGTGGCGGCCTACGTGCTGGGGACCCCGGCGCTGATGAAGTGGCTCGACGGCAACGCGCTCGTGGACTTCCAGCCCATCGACATCATCATGAACCCCCGCAACATAGGCCTCAACGACCGCTTCATGGCCATCCTCCCCGCCCGCAAGGCGGACCTGACGGGCGGCATCGCCCTGCACGTGGGCAAGGGGAACGTTACGGCGGGCGCCGGAGCCGTGGCGGAACTGTTCGCCGGGGCGGCCTTCTCCCGGGGAGGGCGCACGCTCTTCGCCCTGCCCAGCCGCAACCGCAAGGGCGAGTCGAACATCCTCGTCTCCATCGCCGAATACCCGAACCAGTTCACCAACCAGGAATCCCTCGACATGGTCGTGACGGAATACGGCATCGCCTTCCTCACGGGGCGGACCATCCGGGAGCGGGCCCAGGCCCTGATCGACATCGCGCACCCCGACGACCGCCCGCGGCTCGTGGAGGAGGCCAAGGCGGCAAAGCTGATATACAGGGACCAGATCTTTGTCCCCGAGTCGGGCCATCTCTACCCGGAGCACCTCGCCCGCACCGAGATCCTCAAGGACGGGCTGAAGGTTCACTTCCGGCCGATCAAGCCCTCCGACGAGGACGAGATGCGAAGGCTCTTCTACCGGTTCTCGGACCAGGCCGTCTACTACCGCTACTTTGCCCGCATCAAGACCATGCCTCACGGGAAGATGCAGGAGTACGTGAACGTGGACTATCGCAAGACGATGTCCATCGTGGGGATCGTCCAGGAAAAGGGCATCGACCGGATCATCGCCGAGGGCCGCTACGTGCGCCTGCCGGACAGGCCCTACGCGGACACGGCCTTCCTCGTCGACGAGGCCTACCAGGGCAAGGGGATCTCGACGTACCTGCTGAACATGCTCATCCGGATCGCCCGCGAGCAGGGCGGCATCGAGGGGTTCCGGGCCGACGTGCTACTCGACAACAAGTCCATGCTCCGCGTCTTCGAGAAAACGCCTTACCCGCTCCGCGCCGTCGTCTCCGAGGGGACCTACGAGATCGTCATCTCCTTCCGGGACCGGCACGAGCCGGAGGAGATCAAGCGGATGGAGGAGGAGAAGCGGAAAAAATGAGAAAAGGGACGGTGTTGACCAAGTTGACTAACGGAAAGGCACGAACCTCCGAGTTAGTCAACTTGGTAAACACCGTCCCTGATCTTCAGCCTAGCTCTTCTTGCGCTTGGCCATCTCCTCGGCCTTGAGCTCCTTGCGCAGAATCTTGCCCACGGTGCTCTTGGGGAGCTCCTTGCGGAACTCGATCTCCGTGGGGAGCTTGTAAGTGGCGAGCTTCGCCTTGGCCCACTCGATGAGTTCCTCCTGGGTCGCCGTCTCGCCTTCCTTGAGCACGACGAAGAGCTTGACGTTCTCGCCCCGCTTGGGGTCGGGGATTCCGATGGAGCAGGCCTCCTGGATCTTGGGGTGCTCGTAGAAGACCTCGTCCACGTCCCTCGGGTAGATGTTGAAGCCGCCCGATATGATCATGTCCTTCTTGCGGTCCACGATGTAGAAGTAGCCGTCCTCGTCCATCGTGGCGATGTCGCCCGTGAAGCACCAGCGGTCGCGAAGGGTGTAGGCGGTCTCCTCGGGCTTGTTGAGGTATCCCTTCATGACCTGGGGGCCCCGGACGATGAGTTCGCCCGGCGTGTTCACGGGCATGTCGATAAGCCCCGTGTCGAGATCCACGATTCGGCATTCCGTATCGGGGAGAGGAACGCCCACGCTTCCCACCTTGCGGGCGCCGCCGGCGAAGGGGTTGACGGTGACCACGGGCGTCGTCTCCGTCATCCCGAAGCCCTCGACGATGACCGCCCCCGTGATGCGCTCGAACTCGTGGATGACCTCGACGGGAAGCGGCGCGCTGCCCGAGAAGGCCCCCTTGATGCAGGACATGTCGGTCTTCTTGAGATCGGGGTGGTTCAGCATCCCGATGTACATGGTCGGCACGAGCGCAGCGAAGGTGGGACGGAACTTGCGGATCGCCTCCAGCAGCTGCGGCGGCTGGGGCCTGGGGATAAGCACGTCGGCCCAGCCCATGTGGACGGAGATGTTCATGGCGCCCGTCATGCCGAAGACGTGGAAGATGGGAAGGGCCCCGAGGCAGACCTCGTCTCCCTTCCTGAACTGCCGGAACCAAACCTCGGCCTGCTGGACCTGCTTGCTCAGGTTGGCATGGGTGAGCATGCAGCCCTTGGATACGCCGGTGGTGCCGCCCGTGTACTGGTACATGGCCACGTCCTCGAAGCCGATCTTCGGCCGCGGCGGGTTGGGGCCGTACCTTGCGATGCAGTCCTTCCACTTGTACACGTCGGGGGCCGTCTTCACGTCGGCGGCCATCTTCTTCTTTTTGGCCACCAGCGGGAATAGCAGGCTCTTCGGGAAGGGCAGGTAGTCGCCGATGGAGGTGTAGACGATCTGCTTGACCTTCGTCCTGGGCCGCAGGTCGATCATGCGGTTGCCCAGCAGGTCGAGCGTGACGAGGACCTTGGAGCCCGAGTCGTTGAACTGGTGCTCCAGCTCGCGGTCGGAGTACAGCGGGTTGTTCAGCACCGTGATCGCCCCGATGCGAAGCGTCGCGTAGTAGGAGATGACCTGCGGGATCGTGTTGGGCAGCAGGATCGCCACGGCGTCGCCCTGCCTGACGCCGAAATCGGTCAGGCACGTCGCGAAGCGGTCCACCATGTCCTTCATCCGGCGGTAGGTGATCGTGTAGCCCTGGAAGATCAGGGCGGGCTTGTCGGGGTACTTCGCCGCCGTCCGGTCCAGGATGTCGGGCATGGTGATCTCTTCGTAGTCGATCGTGGCCGGGACTCCCGGCTCGTAGGACTTGAGCCAGGGCTTCTTGTAGTAGATGGAGTCTTCGTAGGCCATGGG
>MVQS01000153.1 GCA_002067855.1 Syntrophaceae bacterium PtaB.Bin038 | reverse complement strand
GTAGAGGTTGGCGATCGTCTGGGCCTGCACGCCCTGCGAGGCGTCGATGAGCAGGAGCACCCCCTCGCAGGAGGCCAGGGACCGGGATACCTCGTAGGTGAAATCCACGTGGCCCGGCGTGTCGATGAGGTTCAGAGTGTAATCCCGGCCGTTTCGGGCCCGGTAGGGAAGGGTGACGGCCTGGCTCTTGATCGTGATCCCCCGCTCCCGCTCGATGTCCATGTTGTCGAGGATCTGGTCTCGGAAGTTGCGGTCCTCGATCATGCCGGTATGCTGGATGAGCCGGTCGGCCAGGGTGGACTTGCCGTGGTCGATGTGGGCGATGATGCTGAAGTTGCGAATGTATTTCATGGTGATGAACAGTTGCCTCAAGAGAGCCGCGAAACGGTTTTGCAAGGCTCGTTGAAAACGTCTCTGTCGCAACCTGCGGTTGCTCCCCGGCAAGGAAGCGAAGGGACATGATCGCGCCTCCTGCGGGATGCGCCCCCGGTGTCGCGAACGGTTTTTAGTGAACCGGAACGACCGCGGAGCCACATGTCTGAGCCCGGAGGGCGAGTTTGTGGCGGAGCAGTGCAGGGAGCTTAGAACCGTCGCAAAGCGCTTTTGAGCCGGCAAAATTGTCTTGTGGCTCTCATTTAATAATCGTAGAGCAATAAAAAATCCTCCCGTCGGGTGAGTCCCGGCGGGAGGGTTCGTTTATACATTGAAATAATTAATAAATCAACCCAGTTTTTTCATGAGGTCCTCGGAGACCTCCTTCACGCCCGGCGTGCCGTCCACCTCGATGACCTTCACGCGCTGCTTGAAGAAGTTCACGGCCGCAAGCGACCCCGTCTTGGTGTCGTAGTAGATGCCGTGGCGCTTGTCGATGGCCGCCTCGTCCTGGTCGTCGGCGCGGGTCTTGAGGTTGTCGGCGCCGCAGACCCGGCAGACCATCTTGCCGTCCTTCTCGGCGGGCTTGATGGCGTCGATGTAGATGTTGTTCGGGTGGTTGTTGTCCGCGGGGCAGAGCCTCCGGCCCATGATGCGTTTCTTGGCGATGTCGCGGGCCAGCAGGATCTCGACGACGAAGTCGAGCTTCATGTTGCGCTCCTGCAGGGCCTTCCACATGGCCTCCGCCTGGGCCAGGTTCCGGGGGAAGCCGTCGAGGAGCCAGCCCTTTGCGCAGTCGGGCTCCTGGAGCCGGTCCAGGATCATGGGGATCGTGATGTCGTCGGGGACCAGATCGCCCTTGTCGATGTAGGCCTTCGCCTTCTTGCCGAGTTCCGTTCCCTTCGCGATGTTCTCCCGGAAAATCACACCCGTCTCGATGTGGGGAACGCCGTACTTCTTCTGGACGATGGCGCCCTGGGTTCCCTTGCCGCTGCCGTTGGGTCCGAATATCAGGATGTTCATGTACCTCTCGCTCCTTTCAGGATGATCGTTCGTCTCTCTCCCTTGTTTTCTCCACCGCGCCCGCAGGGGTCGCGCTGCATCGCCCCGGCGCAGGGCCACGGCAATCGGATTCGAAATGAGGAAGCGCTGAAGAGCGGAAGTGCGGCGCGGAATGAACAGGTTCTCGTCACTTCCGGACTTCTGCTCTTCCTGACTTCATGGTCCGTGTGCCCTGAGATGAGCGGCAGCCGCTCGCCATGCTTATCCGGGCAGTCACCCGGTCACCTGTTTTCCGCCACGGCCTTCACCTTGGCCGCGAGGTTGATCAGGTAGGGCCTCTCGGCCTGCTGGATGGCCCCCGTGTCCTGGTGGTCCTCCTTGAAGATCCGCTTGACGACGCTCTCCTGGCTGCCGCCGGAGGAGGCCAGGTAGCCCCGGATCCTCTCGGCGAAGGCGAAGGTGCTCTCCAGGGATTTCTTCAGATAGCCCCGGGCGTCCTGGCCCGTCAGCACGTAGTGATGGCTCAGCATGATGATCTCCACGTCCAGGGCGGTCAGCTTCTCGAGGGAGGCCACGTAGTCCCTGTAGCTGGCGAGGAACTCGGGGTGGATTTTGAAATTGCGGTCCGGCACCCCCGCGGCCTCGCCGCAGATGAGGGCCTTGATGCCCGGGAAGTAGAACGAGACGCCGTCGCGCGTGTGCCCCGGCGTGGCGATCACCCGGAAGGTCCAGCCGCCGCCCAGATCGACCGTCTCACCGTCGGCGAGGACACGGTCCACCTCGAGGGCGTCGAAAGAGACGTTCTCGTCCCCGAAGAGCGCCTTGTGCTGCTCCTCGTAATCCCGGCTGAGGCTCCGGATCAGATTGACGGCGGTCGGTTTCTTGAAAATGTCTGCGGCAAGCCCGCTTGCGGCCACCTTCAGCCCCGGGATGCGGCGCTTGAGGTAGGGGGCCGTCCCGCTGTGATCGAAGTGGGCATGAGTGATGAAGACCCAGCGAAGGCGGCTCTCGTCACCGAGGTACCGCCGGATCTCGCGAAGGTAGGAAGGCCCCATGAAGGTGATCCCGGCGTCGAAGAGAGACGGGGTCTCGGCCGCAACGAGCCATGCAGGCAGATCGATGTCCGCCAGGGCGTAGAGGCCATCGACGATTTTCCCGGCCTTCCGGATGATCATGGCGACCGCGCACCCCCTCCGAACCGGTCGGCATCTTAGAAGAAGGGTTTTGAAATGTCAAGCAGTTTCGGGACTCTCCTGTTGACGGGTGTCGGCCGGGTGTGGTAGTCAAGCCCAGGCAAGAGGCGCCAGGCACCAGGCGTTAGGAAGGAAAGAAGCATCCGCCGTTCCTTCTGCCTGTTATCTGATGCCTGATGCCTTTCCTTTTGAAAGGAGAGCGCCATGGCGGTATCGAAGAAGATCGAGGGGATGATCACGAAGTCCTCGTGGATCCGCAAGATGTTCGAGGACGGCATCCGGCTCAAGCGGCAGTTCGGGGCCGATAACGTCTTCGACTTCAGCCTGGGGAACCCGAACGTGCCGCCGCCGCCCGCGCTGCGGAAAGCCCTCCTGGACGTGGCAAAGGATGAGCGCCCCGGCGTGCACGCCTACATGCCCAACGCGGGATACCCTGAAACCCGCGCCGCCGTTGCATCGAGGGTGAGCCGGGACCACGGGGTGAAGCTTGCCGCCGACCATGTCATCATGACCTGCGGGGCCGCGGGGGCCCTCAACGTGATCCTGAAGACCCTCCTCGACCCGGGCGACGAGGTGATCATTCCCGCCCCGTACTTCGTCGAGTACGGGTCCTACGTGGACAACCACGGCGGGGCCGTCCGGCTGGTCCGGTCGAAGGAGGACTTCTCCCTCGATCTGTGGGCGATCGAGGAGGCCGTCACGGAGAGAACGAAGGCCGTCCTCATCAACTCGCCGAACAACCCCACGGGCCGCGTTTACGACGAGACCTCCATCCGCGCCCTGGCGTCTCTGCTGGAGGACAAGGGCAACAAGATCGGCCGGGCGATTTACCTCGTCTCCGACGAGCCCTACGACAAGATCGTCTACGACGGCGTGAAGGTCCCGAGCCTGCTGAAGGCCTACCGGAACAGCCTGGTGGCGAACTCCTACTCGAAGACCCTCTCCATCCCCGGCGAGCGCATCGGATTCATCGCCGTGAACCCCGAGGCCGACAGCCTCGATCTGCTCCTGGGCGGTCTGGTCATGTGCAACCGCACGCTCGGGTTCGTCAACGCGCCGGCCTTTATCCAGCGGGTCCTGCCGAAGGTCCTGGACGTGGAGGTGAACGTGGCGGAGTACCGGCGCAAACGGGATCTTCTCTGCGACGGCCTCGCCGCCTGCGGCTACGAGTTCACGAAACCCGAGGGGGCCTTCTACCTGTTCCCGAAGTCGCCGATCGAGGACGACGTGGAATTCGTCCGGGCCCTGCAGAGCAAGAACATCCTCACCGTGCCGGGGAGCGGCTTCGGTGCACCCGGCTACTTCCGGATCGCCTACTGCGTCGAGGACAGGACCATCGTCGACTCCCTGAAAGGGTTCGGGGAGGTCATCCGGCAGTTCCGCGCGTAGGCCCGTGGGGGTCGAGGAATGGGTGCGCCATGGATACGAAGCTCGTCGAACAGTTCCGGTTTTTCCTGAAGGACAGCATCCGGAAGAGGATCGATTTCTCCGGAACCGACCAGAACCGCGGGGTCCCCGCGCCTCCCATCGAAAAGCCGTACCCGGCCGACGCCGTCCGTATCGATCTGCCGAAGTACGGCAAGTGGAGCGGCATCCCGGACATCGGTCTGGTCAAGGCGATCCGGAACCGCAAGAGCCGGCGCGTCTACACGCGGGAGGAGATGACCCTGGATGAACTGAGCTTCCTGCTGTGGGCGACCCAGGGGATCCGGACGAAACTCGACGAGGGGCATGCCTACCGGACGGTTCCGTCCGCCGGATGCCGGCATGCCCTGGAGACCTACCTGTGCGTGGTTCGCGTGAAGGGCCTCCTGGCGGGAACGTATCGATACCTCCCCATCGAGCACCAGCTGCTGCTCGAGCGCGGCGACGAGAACATCGGGCAGAAGGTGGTGGACGCCGTTTTCGGCCAGCCCTACCCGGCGCAGTCGGCCGTCACCTTTGTGTGGACGGCCGTTCCCTACAGGATGGAGTGGCGCTACAGCCTGGCCGCGGCCAAGGTCATCGCCCTGGATGCGGGGCACGTCTGCCAGAACCTCTACCTGGCCTGCGAGGCGATCGGAGCGGGCACCTGTGCCGTGGCCGCCTACGACCAGGAGGCCATGGACCGCCTCCTGCGGGTGGACGGAAAAGAGGAATTCACGATCTACCTGGCCTCCGTCGGCAAGCGACGATCGTAAGTGGCTGTCAGAGGGTTCAACATCCGCGCTGCCCGTCTCAGGTCTTTCCGCAACCGATACGGCGAGAACGGAAGAACAGAAGTGAGGAAGGGCGGATTCACAAGGATGAGAGAACCCCTCTCCGAGCTTCCGCTCTTCATCAATCCCGAGCTTCTCTATCGCATTGAGGAAGCCCGTCGCGGACGACTTGTCTCAGTCGGACCGGGCCGGCCGTCTCACCTTTCTCCCCAGGAAACGTTCCACCACCCCGCGGTACTTCTCGTGAATCATGTTCCGGTCGAAGGCCCGGAACTCCCCGAGCATACGGTCCTGCTCGGCCTGCGTGAAGTAGGCCATGCAGGGGAAGAAGAACCGCTTGTCCTCCTTCTCGATGTGCTTCGGGTAGAAATCAACGAGCGCCTTGAGTTCCCTGGCGATGTGGGGCAGCGCCTCGGCGTAGCCGTTGACATGCAGGTCCTTGGCCTCGACGAGCTTGCGCACCAGCTCGCGTCCGTGAATGTGCTCGCGGATCAACTCCTCCATGACAGCCCGGTGATCCGGGGAGAGATTCTTTCCCGCAAGATCGCGGAACAGGATCTCTTCCTCCTTGCCGTGGTGCGTCCGGTCGGCGTAGGTCCGGAAGAAATCGACGGCCTGTTCGATGAGGATCACGTCGACCGTCTTGCGGCTCGTGATGCGGTCGATCTCCCCACGGAGAAGGCCCACCATCTGCTCGATCAGCCGATGCTCCCACATGAGGGGTCCGATGGGTTTCATGGGAACCTCCGTTGGAATGGTCTGTCCGGTCTGTTCCGCCCTTTCTTTTCATTCCATCAGGAAGAGGAAATGAAATCTGCGAACGATCGAAACGATGCGTGGATGAGGAATTGAGTTTGTTTTCATCTTAGCAGGTTGGCAGTTGATTGTGAAGTGCTGCGATTGATCGAATCAGGCTGCATCATAAGAATTGTCTTTGCCTGCACCCTGGCCCCTGAACCCTGTCCCCTGATGTTCAGCCGCCCAGGTAGAGCTTCTTCACTTCCTCGTTGTCGAGGAGCCCCGCGCCCGTGTCCTCGAGACGCGTCTTTCCCAGGTCCAGCACGTAGCCGCGGTGTGCGATGGACAGGGCCTTGCGGGCGTTCTGCTCGACGATAGCGAAGGTGGTGCCCCGGCGGTTGATCTCGCCGATTTTCTCGTAGACCTCGTCGATCATTTTCGGGGAAAGGCCGATGGAGGGTTCGTCCATGAGGATGAGGCCCGGCTTGACCATGTCGGCCCGGGCCAGCGAGAGGATCTGCTTCTCGCCTCCCGAGAGGTTCCCGGCACGCTCGCGGATCTTTCCCTTGAGCAGGGGGTAGGCCTCGACGGCCTCCTCGATGGCCAGGCGGACGGCCTTCTCGCTGTTGAGGGCGGTGCCGCCCATCTCGAGGTTCTCCCGGACCGTCAGCGACGGGAAAACGTTGCGTCCCTGGGGGATGAAGGCGATCCCGAGGGGCACTTTCTGCTCCGGGTCGAGGCGCGTGACGTCCCTGCCGTCGAAGCTGACCGTGCCCTTCGTCGGCTTGATGAGGCCGAAGACGGTCTTGAGGAGCGTCGACTTCCCGGAGCCGTTGGGGCCGATGATGCAGATGATCTCGCCCGCCGCGGCGCGGATCGACGCCCCGTGCAGGACCTCGATCTTGCCGTAGCCGGCGTAGATATCCGTTGTTTCCAGTCTCAGCATCCCAGGTACGCCTCGATGACGCGCGGGTCCTTCTGGATCTCCGCCGGCCTTCCCTCGGCGATCTTCTCGCCGTGGTCGAGGACGAAAACCTTCTCGCAGACCTCGATGACCACGTCCATGTTGTGCTCGATGATGAAGAAGACCTGGCCCCGCTCCCTCATCGCCAGGATCATCTCGATCATCGTCCGGATCAGCGTCGGGTTGATCCCCGCCGTCGGCTCGTCCAGGAGAATCATCCTGGGCTTTGCCATGAGGGCCCTGCCCAGTTCGAGCAGCTTCTGCTGGCCGTAGGAGAGGTTCTCGGCGAACTGGTCGTGCAGCTTCGTCAGGCCGAGCAGGTCGAGCAGCTCGAGGGCCCGCTCGCGGTTTTCCGACTCCTCGCTCCGGATCTTCGGCAGCAGGAACCACAGCGAGAGGAAGCACTCCCCCGTCTGTCCCTGGGGCGCCAGCAGCATGTTTTCCAGCACCGTCATGCGGGGGAAGACCCGCGAGAGCTGGAAGGTCCGGATCAGGCCGAGCCGTGACATCTCGTGGGGTGGGCGGCCGTCGATCCGGTTGCCGAGGAACCGGATCTCCCCGCTGTCGGGCTTGAGCAGGCCCGTGATGAGGTTGAACAGCGTCGTCTTTCCGCTGCCGTTGGGGCCGATGAGCCCCGTGATGCCGAGACCGTCGAGGCTGATCGAGCATTCCGAGACGGCGCGCGTGCCGCCGAAGGTCTTGGTGACGTTTCGGATCTCAATCACCGCGCCGTCCCCCCTTTTCGCGAATGATCCCCTCGGGGCGGAAAATCATGAGGATGACGAGAAGCAGCCCGAAAACCATCTGCTGCATGGGTCCCAGCAGCCGCGTCCACTCGGGCGGAAGGCGCAGGAACCGAACCGACTCCTGGAAGAAGATGAGGACAACGGCGCCTACCACGGGACCGAGGAAAGTCCCCTTGCCGCCCATGACGACGATGAGCAGCACGAGGATCGTCTCGGTGAGGGTGAAGTCGCCGGGGCCGATGAAGGTCGTGTAGTGGGCCCAGAGCACGCCCGCCAGCCCCGCGAAGACGGAGCCGATGACGAAGGACTTGATCTTGAACCGGAAAGCGTTCTTGCCCAGGATTTCCGCCGCCGTCTCGTCGTCGCGCACCGCTTTCAGGGCGCGGCCGAAGGGACTCAGGACGACAAAGGCCAGGATGGCGAAGGTCGCAATCGCAAAGCCGCCCGAGAGGGCGAGGTAGCCGGGAAGGGTGTCGAAGACGACGCCGAAGAGATCGGGCCGCGGGATGCCCGGAAGTCCCATGGGCCCCTTGGTGAGCCAGACCTCGTTGTTGACGACCATCCGGAGGATCTCGCCGAAGCCCAGGGTCGCGATCCCGAAATAGTCCCCCTGGAGCTTGAGGGCCGGGATGCTGAGCAGGTACCCGCAGAGGCCCGCCAGGACCAGTCCCGCGAGAAGGCCGGTGGCGAAGGGAAGGCCGGCCAGCGTCAGCAGGGCCGACGTGTAGGCGCCGATGGCGAAAAAGGCCACGTGGCCGAAGTTGAACAGGCCCGTGTAGCCCACCTCCACGTTGAGGCTCAGCGCGAAGATGGCGTAGATGGCGACGACGATGGCGAGGTGAAGAAGCAGGTCCATCTCAGTCGCTCCTTTCCCCGATGATCAAGTAGGGGCGGGCCAGCAGGATGATCACCATGATGACGAA
>MVQS01000152.1 GCA_002067855.1 Syntrophaceae bacterium PtaB.Bin038 | reverse complement strand
ACGGCCTGGTCGACGGTTCTCACCCCCAGCTCCCCGATGGCGTCGGTTCCCTTCCCGAAGATCTTCGGGGCGGAGATGACGATCATCCGGTCGGCAAGGCGCGCCCGGATGAAGGAGGTCAGGACCCCGGCGCCGCCTTCCACGAGAAGCGACGAGATCCCGCGTCTCCCCAGGTCCTCGAGGACGGCGGCGAGGTCCACCTGCTTCTTTCCGGCAATACGGACCTCGATCCCGCGATCGGCAAACAGCGCCCTCTTTTTCCGGTCGTGCGCGGAGGTCGTGAAGATCAGGGTTCGCGCGCGGTCCTGGTCCTGCAGCACCCGCGCCTCCGGCCCGATCCGGAGCCGCGAGTCCACGACGACGCGAAGGGGGTCTCGTCCCTTGACGAGGCGGCAGGTCAGTTCCGGGTCGTCTTTCACGATCGTGCCCGATCCCACGAGGATCGCGTCGTGCAGGCTGCGCAGGCGATGGGCGAAGACCCGGGAGGGCTCCGAGCTGATCCACCGGGAATGGCCCGTCGACGTCGCGATCTTCCCGTCGAGCGACTGGGCGTATTTCAGCGTGACAAACGGGATCCGGGTCCGGATGTACTTGAAGAAGACCTCGTTGAGCTCCCTGCACTGCGCCTCTAGCACGCCCGTGCGCGTCTCGATGCCGTTGCGCTTCAGGGCCGCAAGCCCTCGTCCCGAAACGACGGGGTTGGGGTCGATCGTGCCGATGACGACCCGGGCCGGCTTTTCCTTCACCAGGCGCTCCACGCAGGGCGGGGTCCTCCCGTGGTGGGAGCAGGGCTCCAGAGTGATGTACACCGTCGAGCCCCGGACCGGTTCCGTCGCGCTCTCGATGGCGTTGATCTCGGCGTGGTTCTCCCCGCAGCACCGGTGGTACCCCCTCCCGATGACGCGCCCGTTCTTGACGATCACCGCCCCCACGAGGGGGTTGGGGCAGGCCCAGGGCGCGCCCCGCCTCGCCAGGGCGAGGGCCATCTTCATGTAGCGTTCGTCGTTCAAGCTTGTTCCCTTCCGTCGTCCTGCCCGGGATCCCCGTCTCTGGAATGACCCTTGCAAACCGTTCAGAGTTTGGATGACACGACGGGATACTATACAAAAGCGGGGTCTCCCGCACAAGATGAAAACGCGTGCGCTCCGAACCCGCAGGGCAACCGGCGATGTTTTCCACTACCGTCCCGCCGCAGGGATGTGGTATAAAGCCGCAGCTTGCGTCCCCGGGACAGAATGGAGGATTTCATGAAAGGCATCGTTCTCGCGGGCGGGCTGGGAACCCGCATGTACCCCCTGACCAAGGTCACCAACAAGCATCTCCTCCCGCTTTACCGGGAGCCGATGATCTACTACCCGATCCGCACCCTGGTCAACGCGGGCATCGACGAGATCCTGATCGTCACGGGGGGAAACAACGCCGGGGATTTCCTGAAGCTGCTGGGAAACGGCAGGGAGTTCGGCCTGAAGCATCTCAACTACACTTACCAGGAGGGGGAGGGCGGCATCGCCGCGGCCCTCGACCTGGCCGCCTACTTCGCCGACGGGGACAAGATCGCCGTGGTCCTGGGCGACAACATCATCGAGAAGAACATCCGCAAGGCCGTCGAGGCCTTCAAGAAGCAGGAGCGGGGCGCCAAGATCCTGCTCAAGGAGGTGCCGGACCCGCAGCGCTTCGGCGTGCCGGCCTTCGAGGGGGACCGCATCGTGCGCATCGACGAGAAGCCGAAGCAGCCGGCCTCGAATTACGCCGTCATCGGCATCTACATGTACGACCACACGGTGTTCGACGTGATCAAGACGCTGAAGCCCTCGAACCGCGGAGAGCTGGAGATCACGGACGTGAACAACCACTACATCCGCGAGGGGACGATCACGTGGGACGTCCTCGACGGGTGGTGGTCCGACGCCGGCACGTTCGACTCGCTCATGTACGCGGGCAACATGGTGGCCAAGACGGGTGCGAACAAAATAGACTAGGCGACAGGCAACAGGCGAA
>MVQS01000151.1 GCA_002067855.1 Syntrophaceae bacterium PtaB.Bin038 | reverse complement strand
CACATCCTGCAGGCTTTAATCCACTGAATCGAACCCTTTCCCGACGATCCTGGACGGCAGTCGTTAAAGCTCACTGCCATGATATCATCTTTTACGTCATGACGGGCTGTTGCCCAAATCGATTTTCGTGCGCAGACGATTGGACAGGATTTCAGGATAGAGAAGTCAGATGCATTTACGGTCACAGCTCGTCGCGAAGCGAAACGTCCGCAGCGCAAAATGAAAGATCATTATTAAAAATAGCTTTATATTTAAGTGTTATATTGATCATCAAATCATAACATGAGCAATTGAAGATGTAATACGTGATTTAATCTTCTCAAGATATTATAAATAATGATAAATGCGATGGAAAGAAAGACGTTTACAGTCCCTCTTCGGCGAGTTTCCTGACGAGTTCGGCCTGTCGCGCGTTGAGCTTCTTCGGGACGTCGACAAAGATTCGCACAAACTGGTCTCCGCGACCCTCACCCCTGAGATGTGGGACCCCGTAGCCCTTCATGCGGATCTTCGTGTTGCTCTGGGTTCCGGGAGGAACCTTCATTCTTTTCGGTGGCCCTCCAAGAGTGGGTACCTCGATCGTGGTGCCGAGACACGCCTGCGAGAAGCTGACGGTCCGCTCGACGTACAGATCATCCCCGTCCCGCGTGAACAGGGGATGCGGAAGCACGCTGATGTTCAGATACAAATCTCCAGGGGGGCCGCCGAACGGACTGCGGAGCCCCTTGCCGGCAAGCCGGAGTTTCTTTCCTGAGGAGATCCCCGCGGGGATCTTCACGTTGACTTCCTCCGTGACACCCCCCTTCTTGAGAGACAGCTTCTTTTCGGCGCCAAGAACTGATTCTTCCAATGTTATCGATAGGTTGTACTCGATATCCTGATCTTTTGACGGAGCCGCCTCGCGGGGGCCGTAGGCCTGTTCCCCGAAGATGTCCCCGAAGGGGTCCGTGCGCCGCTGCGTATAGACCCGCCGCTTGGCTCCCGTGCCTCCGGTTCCCCCGAACCAGGTGTATTCGGCGCCGAGGTTTCCGAAACCGAACCCGCGGAGGATGTCGTTGAGATCGAAGTCGCGGAAGATGTCCTCCTGGCTGAACCTCTGCCGGAAGGCATCCGTTCCGAACTCATCGTATTGTTTACGTTTTTCCGGGTCACTGAGAACAGCGTAGGCTTCGCTGATCTCCTTGAACTTCTCCTCGGCCCGCTTCTTGTCGGTGGGATTGCGATCGGGATGGTATTTCAGGGCAAGTTTCCGGTATGCCTTCTTGATTTCGTCGATACCGGCACCTTTTTGCAGACCCAGCACCTTGTAGTAATCTTCTGCCATGTCTTACGCGACATCTGTAGGTTTCGATAATGCTATAAGATAGGGACGGGGCCGCTTCACGTCAATGGTTTCCCGTTCCCCTCCTGCTTTCCTCACGCGGCCCGACCCAGGTCGAAAGCCTTCAGGTTCGCCTCGACGATCTTCTCGGGCAACGAGGACGCGAGGACCTTTTTCCAGTCCGCCTCGGCGATCTCGGGGATGAACCGCGAGATGGTCCCCAGCATCACCGTGTTGACGGCCCTTCGGTTTCCTGCCTTTGCAGCCAGTTCCGGACCGGCCACGACTTTCACGTTCTGCTCGCCGAACCGGGCGCGAAGTGTTTCGAAGATTCCCTCGGGGTAGTCCGCCTCGCCCAGGTTCACCGAAGGCGGGTAGATCTCCTCGTCGTTGACAATAACCAGGCCGCCCGGTTTCAGGTAATCGAGGTAACGTAGCGCCTCGAGCTTCTCGAAGGAGACGATCATGTCCACGTCACCCTTGCGTGCCAGGGGCGAAAAGACCTTGCTGCCGTAGCGGACGTGGCTCGTCACACATCCGCCGCGCTGGGCCATGCCGTGAACCTCGCTCTTCTTGACGTCGCAGCCCTTCTCCATCATGACCTTGCAGATGATATCGCTCGCCAGCAGGATCCCCTGCCCCCCGACACCGGCCAGCAGAAGGCTCTTCACCCTGTTATTCATGTCCCTATCCGTCCTCCCGCGTGATGGCTTCCTGTCTGCAGAGCTGCGCGCACAGCGTGCAGCCCGTGCACAGCGCCGCGTCGATCACGGCGATCCCCTTCTGCTTCTTCCGCTCCGGCCTCGGGGGCATTCCCGACTTCTCGAAATCCTTCCATGAAATGGCCGGGCAGCCGCAGCTGAGACAGACCTTGCAGCCGATGCACTTGTCCGGGTCCGTGACGAAGTGCTTCGCCCGGGCCGCCTTCTTGCTCATCAGCAGCACGCAGGGGGACCGGGAGATGATCAGCGACGGCCCGTCTTTCTGGAGCTCCCGTTTCAGGACCTCCGTCGTGTTCTTGAACTGCAGCGGGTCGATGACCTCGACGCTGTCGACGCCCAGGGCCTTCCCGAGGGCCGCGAAATCGAGCTCCTTTGCCTTTTCCCCCTGCAGGGTGTACCCCGTCGCCGGGTGATCCTGCATTCCCGTCATCGCCGTCGTCCGGTTGTCGGCGATGATGAAGACCGCGTCGCTGCGGTTGTAGGCCGCGTTGAGCAGCGGCGGGATGCCCGAGTGGATGAAGGTCGAATCGCCGATGACGCCGACGACCTTCCCCTTCGCCTTCGGGCCGAGCGCTTTGCTCATGCCGTGGGCGATCCCGATGCTGGCGCCCATGCAGATGCAGCTGTCCATACCGGCAAGCGGCTTCATATACGATAGGGTGTAGCACCCGATATCGCCCGACACGAAGGCCTTCGTCTTGTTGAGCGCGTAGAACAGGCCGCGGTGCGGGCACCCCGGGCAGAGGTTCGGCGGCCTGGGCGGGATCGCCTGCAGCGTGACGGCCGGCGCCGACGATTTGCCGGTCACGCCCTTCTCTATGACACCGGGGTCGAATTCGTTCGTGTACGGGAAGACGGCCTTTCCCGTCACCTCGATTCCCATGGCCCGCACCTGCTCCTCGATGAAGGGGTCCAGTTCCTCGACGACGTAGATCTTCTTCACCTTCGCGGAGAAATCCCGGATCAACCTCTCCGGGAGGGGGTTGACCAGGCCCAGTTTCAGGTAGGAATAATCGGGGAAGGCGTCTTTCGCGTAGTTGTAGGGCATGCCCGCCGTGATGATGCCCACCTCGGCCGACCCCATTTCCACGCGGTTGCCTGGGAAGGTCTCGGCCCACTCCCGGAGTGCCTGCGTGCGCTTTTCCACCTCGACGCGCCGCGCGCGGGCATTGATGGGCACCATGACGTACTTCAGGGGAAGGTGCCTGATGTCCGTGCGGTCTTCGAGGGGTGCCTGCGGTTCGATCCGAACGACGCTCTTGGAGTGCGACACGCGGGTCGTCGTCCGCAGGAACACGGGAGTGTCGAACTTCTCCGAGAGTTCGAAGGCGAGCTTGACGAAGTCCTTGGCCTCCTGGCTGTCGGCCGGTTCAAGCATAGGAATCTTTGCGAATTTCGCGTAGTTGCGGTTGTCCTGTTCGTTCTGGGAACTGTGCAGCGAGGGGTCGTCGGCCGTGATGATCACGAGCGCCCCGTTCGTCCCGGTGTAACTCACGGTGAACAGGGGGTCGGCCGCCACGTTGACCCCCACATGCTTCATCACCGCCATGGCCCGGGCCCCTGCAAAAGCGGCCCCGATGGCCACTTCGAGACCGACCTTCTCGTTGGGCGACCACTCGGCGTAGACGCCCTTGTACTGCGCAAAGCTTTCAAGAATCTCCGTGCTCGGCGTCCCGGGGTAGCCCGCGCCGAAGGTGGCGCCGCACTCCCACGCACCCCGAGCGATCGCCTCGTTTCCCGACATGAGTTCCCGCATCGCTCTTCTCCGTACCCGTTCTATCCCAGCTGTGCGATCTTGCGCTTGAGAATGACCGTCGCCGCCGGGTCTTTGGTCTTTTCCAGCGCCTTCCTGTAGTACTCCAGTGCCTTCCCGCGGTCGTTGAGCCCCTCGTGGACGCGCGCGATGTTCCGGTAGCTGATCCCCTCGTGAACGGCACCCGGGTTCATCGAGGCCACCCGGTGAAATGCCTCGAGGGCCTTGTCGTACTCCTTCCTGGCCTCGTGGGCGTAGCCGATTCCGAACCAGGCGTAGAGAACCCGGATGTCCTTGCTCGCCGCCTTGTCGATGAAATCCCGATAGACCTGGATCGACCGGTCGTAGTCCCCTGCGTTGTAGTAGAGGCTGCCCAGCTCGTATCGCGCGCTCCGGGCTGCGTCGGTCGATCCGTACTTGTCAACGACGGCCTCGTAGGCCCTGACGGCCTCCGGTCCCGCCGTGCCCGTGCCCATGGGGTCGGCCTTCATCGCCTTGAGCCGCGCCTCGAGGTAGAGCCTGGCCGCATCCTTCTCCTGCGATGCGGCGTAGAAGAAATACCCCCCTGTCAGGAGGATCCCGAGCACGATCGCGCCGGCCGCCGCGTATAGCTTCTGCCGGTTCTCCACGGCCCAGGCCACGGCCTTTCCCATGGTTTCCTGAAACGCGTCGGGCTGCTCGAGGTCCTTCTTGTCCATCTTTGCTGCAACCATGATCCCCTTCTCCGGTGTCGATCAAAAAATGATGGTTCCTCGCTGTTTCAAGTGGGTAACCTGAAGTCCAGTTTGCCGCTGATGAGATAGATCATCGTGATGAAGTT
>MVQS01000150.1 GCA_002067855.1 Syntrophaceae bacterium PtaB.Bin038 | reverse complement strand
ATGCCGATCCCGCCATGGGGGATTCCGATCCATCCTTCCGTGCGCAGATCCATCGCGATCTCGGCGCGCACACCGTTCCCTTCGCGGACGATGCCCGATTCGCCGAAGAGAAATTCCCTCACGAAATCTCCCATTCCATTCCGCCTTTGCCCCGGACCCCGGACCCTGGCTACAGGTGCCGCTCGATGATCCGGTCCTCACTGAAATCCTTCAGCATGAGGTACTCAGGGGTGACCCCCTTCAGCGCCTCCTCGGGAATGAGGCCGACGAGCTCCGATTCGAGAACCTGCACACCGAGACGCTCAGCCTCGGCTCTCACGCGGTCGAAGACCTCCTTCACAGGGGTCTCCCGGAAGTTGGTGAGGTTCATGGACACCTGCACGATGCCCCTGCTCCTCAGGGGCACACCGATGGCCTTGACGTGCTTCATCCCGCCGCCGGAGAACCGGACCGTCTCGGCAATCTTCCGGGCCGCCTCGAGGTCCGCCGAAGCCAGGTTGATGTTGTAGGCCACAAGGAAATCCCGGGCCCCCACGGCCGTCGCCCCGCTCCGTTCGTTGAGGACGGCGGGGCCCGCATCGGGCGCCCACGCCGGGTCTTTCATGCGCTTCTCCAGCGCCTCGTAGCCCCCCCTGCGGATGCGGGGCAGCTCCCGGCGCTCCTCGACGAGGGCCGCCTCGCCGTAGAAATAGACGGGAAGGCCGTTGCGCTGCGCGAAGGCCCTTCCGAAACGCCGGGCCGCCTCGACGGCGTCGGCCATTCCGGCGTTCTTGAGCGGGATGAAGGGGACGACATCGACGGCGCCGATCCGCGGGTGCACGCCCCTCTGGGCGCGCATGTCGATCAGCGCGAGCGCCCTGTCGCAGGCGGCCGCCGCCCCGTTCTCGATGTCATCGGGGGACCCGATGAAGGTGAAGACCGTCCGGTTGTGGTCGGCGTCGGTGCAGATATCGAGGAGCCGCACCCCGCCGGCCCGCTGCAGGGCGTCGGCGATGGCGTCGATCGTATGCCTGTTCTGCCCCTCGCTGAAGTTGGGGACACATTCGAGGATCTTCATGGATAACTTGGAATGATGGAGTATTGGAATACTGGGATGACGGGCTTACGGAAGAAGATTCTCCCGACCCATTATTCCCGCATTCCATTATTCCATTGTTCCTGCCTCATACCTGATGAAAGCGCATCGCCGGCAGCTCCAGGCACGTCAGCGTCCCCCCGTAGACCGCGCCCGTGTCGATGCCGATCCTCTTCTCCCCCACGAAGGGCCCGCCCGTGAAGGGCGTGTGCCCGAAGACGACGGTTTTCTTCAGCCCGTGATCGGCCAGGAAGAACTCGTGGCGGATCCAGATCATGTCATGGGGGTCCTGGATCTCCATGGGAATGCCGGGCCGCACGCCGGCGTGGACGAACAGGTGCGTTTCCGTCTCGTAGAAGGGAAGCAGGGAGCGGAAGAAGGCAAGATGATCGGGGGGCACCTTCGCCTCCCGATCGGTCTCATCGGGTGCAATGCCGTAGGAGCGCAGGGTGCTGCGGCCGCCGTTGGCCAGGAAGAGCTGCTCCTCCCGGCCGTCGAGCCAGTTCAGGAACATCCGCTCGTGGTTGCCCATCAGGCAGATGACGCGCTCACGTTGCCTGCGCAGCTCCAGGACGGCGTCAACGACTTCCTTCGACGCGGGGCCGCGGTCGATGTAGTCTCCCATGAAGACGACGGTGTCCTCGGCCCAGTCTACGCCGATGAGCGCAAGGAGCTTTTGGAGCTTGTCGAGGCATCCGTGGATGTCGCCGATGGCGAAAATGCGTCCCATGCGTCTCTTTGCGGCCATCTATCCCATCAGGGCGTCGACGAACTCGGCGCTGTTGAAGGGCCGCAGGTCGTCCATCTTCTCGCCGATGCCGATGTAGCGGATGGGGATGTCGAACTCCCGGGCCAGGCGGATGATGATGCCGCCCTTGGCCGTGCCGTCGAGCTTCGTGAGAACGAGGCCCGTCACCCCGATCGCGTCGTTGAACATCTTCGCCTGGTTGACCGCATTCTGGCCCGTCGTGGCATCGAGCACGAGGAGCACCTCGTGGGGGGACCCGGGGAACTCCCTGCCCATGATGCGCTTGACCTTCCTGAGCTCCTCCATGAGGTTGACCTTCGTGTGGAGCCGCCCCGCCGTGTCGATGATGAGGGCGTTCACGCCCCGGGCCCTGGCGGCCTGCAGCGCGTCGAAGACGACCGCAGAGGGGTCGGACCCCATCTTCTGCTTGATGACGGGGATCCCCACGCGCTCGCCCCAGACCTCGAGCTGCTCGATGGCGGCGGCCCTGAAGGTGTCCGCCGCGGCGAGCATCACGCTGTGTCCGCGGGTCTTCAGCTCGTTGGCGACCTTGCCGATCGTCGTCGTCTTGCCCGTTCCGTTGACACCGACGACCATGACGGTGTACAGGCCGTCCCCCGGGATCTCCAGGGGCGCCTCGCGCTGCTTGAGAATGAAGTGGATGTTGTCGCGCAGGATGCTCCGCAGCACGTCGGGGCTGCCGAGCTCGGAGCGCTTGGCGATCGCCTTCATCTCGTCGATGAGCTCGGCGGCGAAAGCCGGACCCACGTCGGCCGTGACGAGCATCTCCTCGAGCTCCTCGAAGAGCCCGGCATCGATCTTCCTCTCGCCGAAGAGCACCTGGTCGACGTTGCGCACGAGGCCCTGCTTGGTCTTGCTGAGCCCCTCCTTGAGCCGCTCGAAGAAGGACCCCTTCTTTTCCGAATTTCCGAACATGACATCCTTTCCCTTCGATCCACCCGGGCCGTTCCGGCCTGCAGCTTTATAGAATAGCCCGGGATTCTTTGTCCAGCCTGAAAAAAGGAAATCCCCCTCCTTCCCCCTTTGTCAAAGGGGGTCGAAAAGGGGATTGGGCCTGCCTCACGCGGCGATCTGGTTCAGGTTCACGCTCACCAGCGTCGAGATCCCCTTCTTCTCCATCGAGACGCCGAAGAGGTTGTCGGAAACCTCCATGGTGCGCTTGTTGTGCGTCACCAGGATGATCTGGGAGCGCTCGGAGATGTCCTTGACGAACTGGTTGAACAGGGCGATGTTGGCGTCGTCGAGCGCCGCGTCGACCTCGTCGAGGATCAAAAAGGGGGTCGGCTTGTGCAGCAGGATCGAGAAGATGAGCGCCACGGAGGCAAGCGCCTTCTCGCCGCCGGACAGCAGGTTGATGCTCTGCGTGCGCTTGCCCGGCAGCTGGATCTCGATGTCGACGCCCGTCTCCAGCAGGTCCTCGCCGTCCGTGAGCAGCAGCGACGCCTTGCCACCGCGGAAGAGCTTCGGGAAGACGGACTGGAAGCAGGCGTTGACGGCCTCGAAGGTCTCGGCGAAGCGATTCCTCGTCACCTGGTTGATCCGGGCGATCGTCTTCTGCAGGGAGTCGAGCGAGGCGTTGAGGTCGCTGATCTGGCCGGAGAGGAAGTCGTGCCGCGTCTGGAGCTCCTCGTGCTCGCTGATGGCCAGCAGGTTCACCTCGCCGAA
>MVQS01000149.1 GCA_002067855.1 Syntrophaceae bacterium PtaB.Bin038 | reverse complement strand
CGAGTACTACCAGGCCATGCAGAAGGGCGTCGTGGACGCCGGCCTCATGACCACCTACTCGCTCAAGCAGTACCGTCTCTGGGAGGTGGCCGACCAGGTCGTGGACCCGCCCCTGGTGGGCTACTCGGTGGCCTTCATGTGGATGAGCCTCAAGACCTGGGACAGGCTCCCCAAAGACCTGCAGGATCTGGTCCTCAAGACCGCCCGCTCGCGGGACCTCTGGGAGAAGTGGAACCGGATCTACGACAAGGAACAGGACGGCCCCATCATCGCCGAGGCGAAGAAGATGGGCGTCGAGTTCTTTGTCCTGCCCGAGAGCGAGGCCGAGAAGATGTACAAGGCCACCGACGGCGTCTGGGACTGGTATGTCCAGGAGTGCGAGAAGCAGGGGACCGGGGCCGAGGCCCGCGAAGTCCGCAGGCTGATCCAGGACCGGTTCAACGCCAAGAGGAAGAAATAGGGGCGCCCTCCGTGGGCGGATCGGGAAGGAAGACCTTATGTGCTCACAGGTCGGTCACGGGCTTCCGGGAAGACCGGAGGGCCGCATCGAGCGGGTCTGCCGGCAGACGGGGTGGATCGCGGGAAGCCTTGCCGTGATCATGATGCTCGCCCTGATCCGCGAGGTGGTGGGCCGGTACTTCTTCAACCGGCCCACGGACTGGGCCGTCGACCTGAACTCCTACCTGCTGGTGATCATGGTCTACCTGGGCGCCGCCTACACGACGTCCATCGACGGCCACGTGCGGGCCGACTTCCTATACGGCCGGATCAGGGGACGGGCCAAGGCCGTGCTGGACGTCTTCATCGACGTCGCCTCCATCTTCTACGTCTCGATCCTCCTCTGGGAGGGGGGGCTTCTGGCCTGGGAGTCGTTTCTCTTCGACGAGGTCTCCACAGGCGGGGTCCGCTGGCCGCTGGCCCCTTTCCAGGCCATGGTGCCGCTGGGGGCTGCACTGGTGATCTTCCTGCTGCTCGTGCGGATTGCGCGTAATGTCCGGTTGCTGGCCTCCGGGGGCTCGCACGCCCCCGGGGCGGGGGAGGGATGACCATGGAGTGGTGGGCCCTGCTGATCCTCATCTTCGCCGCGCTGCTGGTCCTCATCATGATCGGCATCCCCGTCGCCTTCAGCCTCGGGATCCTGTCACTTGCCCTCGTGCTGATCTTCCTGGGGCCCAACCAGCTGATCGTCTTTTCCACGACCGCCTTCGGGCAGATCGACAACTTCGCCCTCGTCGCGATCCCGCTGTTCATCTTCATGGCCGAGGTCATCCTGCACTCCGGGGTGAGCACCGACGCTTTCGACATGCTCTCGAAGTGGACCTCGCGGCTCCCGGGCGGGCTGGCGGTGGCCGCCCAGCTCACCTGCACGCTCTTCGCCTCCGTCTGCGGGGCGAGCACGGCCACGGCGGCCGCCGTGGGCAGCATCGCCGTGCCCGAGATGACGAACCGGGGCTACGACAAACGCCTCTCCTGCGGCTCCATCGCCGCCGGGGGCGCCCTGGGCGCGCTCATTCCGCCGAGCATCTACATGATCATTTACGGCACCCTCGTCGAGGAGTCCATCGGGCAGCTCTTCATGGGCGGGGTGATCCCCGGAATCATGCTCAGCGGAATGTTCATCGCCTTCATCGTCATCCGCTGCGCCCTGAGGCCGGACCTGGCCCCGCTCGCACGGGACGTGAGCTGGGCCGAGCGCTGGCGGTCTCTCTACAAGGTCTGGGCCATCCTCTTCCTGGCGGCGGCCATGCTGGCGGCCATCTACTTCGGCATCGCCACGCCC
>MVQS01000148.1 GCA_002067855.1 Syntrophaceae bacterium PtaB.Bin038 | reverse complement strand
CGTCGTGGCCCTCTCCCAGCTCAACCGCAAGGTGGAGGACCGCACGAGCCGCAGGCCCCAGATGGCCGACCTGCGGGAGTCGGGCGCCATCGAGCAGGACGCCGACGTGATCCTCTTCCTGTACCGCGACGAGGTCTACAACAAGTCCGAGGACAACCCCGAGAAGGGATTCGCCGAGGTCATCATCGGCAAGCAGCGAAACGGCCCCGTCGGCACGGTGAAGCTCGTCTTCCAGGAGAAGTTCACCCGATTCGAGAACCCGGCCTTCGACACGGGCAGCGACTTTTAAGCTCGCATCCCCCGGTTTGCCGCTGTGAGGACTTCGATATCGCTTCCGGGTTTCAGGCAATGAAGTCAGGAAGACAGGGAGAGCGGAAGAGCGGCAAAAAAAGCCCCCGGCCGAATGACCGGGGGCATCTGTTCATTTCTATTCTTTTTTTCCCTGGACCGTGATCAGGCGCGCGCCGTCTCCGGCTCCCAGTTGCCGATGGCCTGGCGCATCTTGCGCAGCGCCTCTTTTTCGATCTGGCGGGCCCGCTCGCGGGTGATCTTGAACTTGTCGCCGATCTCCTGGAGGGTCTCCGGGCTTTCCGACATCACGCGGTTGCGAATGATGTAGGCCTCACGGTCGTTGAGCTTCGCCAGCGCGCCCGCGATGTTGCGCTTCACCAGGGCCGTCTCCTCGTGGCGGATGAAGGCCTCCTCCTGGCTCTCGCTCTTGTCGGCCAGGCAGTTGATGTGGGACAGCTCGCCGTCCTCGTCGATGAAGGCATCGAGCGAGAGATCGCGGCCGTTGAGCCGCACGTCCATCTCCTCGATCTCCGCCTCCTTCACGTTGAGGCTCTCGGCGATCTCGCCGAACTCGGGGTTCTTCGACGCCATGGTCTGCAGCTTCTTCTTGGCCTGGTTGAGCTTGAAGAAGAGCTTGCGCTGGTTCTGGGTCGTCCCGATCTTCACGAGGCTCCAGGTCTTGATGATGAAGTTCTGCATGTAGGCCCGGATCCACCACACGGCGTAGGAGATGAGCCGGTAGCCCTTGTAGGGGTTGAACTTCTTCACCGCGTGCATGAGCCCCACGTTGCCTTCCTGGATCAGGTCGAGGAGCTTCACCCCGTAGTTGCGGTACTCGTGGGCGATCTTCACCACGAACCGGAGATTAGAGACCACGAGCTTCTGGGCCGCCTCCATGTCGTTGTACTTCTTGTAGCGCACGGCCAGTTTGAACTCCTCTTCCGGGGTGAGGATGGCAAACCGGTTGATCTCGGAGATATACAAATCTAACGTACTGGTTGCAGCCGGTAGATTCATGTTCATCATTTTCCCTCCAGTCTCGGCCAAACAATCTAAGCCAAGAAGAATATAGATAGCATGATGGCCTTGTCAAGGCCTTCTTTGCAAAAATCGTACGGGGAAAGAGCCCCCCGGGGAAGAGATAACCCGTTGATTGCGTGCCCTTTCTTGACATCCCGCCGGGGGGTCATTAAGTTACCCACGATCAGGCGGGGGAAGGCGATGCCGGGCCCCGCCGCGTTCACCGTCTTTATCGGCATAACATTTCGGTTTTTAAACGGTTTTTAAGAGGAAGACCATGAGATTCGACAAGTTCACCCAGAAAGTCCAGGAGGGTCTTCAGGAGGCCCAGTCCCTGGCCGGCCAGTTCAGCCACCAGGCCGTGGACGTGGAGCACCTGCTGGCGGCCCTCATGCGGCAGTCCGAGGGGATCGTCCCTGCGGCCCTGAAGAAGCTGGGCGCGGACATCCGGTCCATCCAGCGCGAGGTCGAAAAGGCCCTGAACAGCCTGCCGAAAGTGTCGGGGGCCGGGACCCAGACCTACATGACCCCGAGGCTCAACAGGGTCCTGGAGAACTCCTTCGAGGAGGCCAGGCGGCTCAAGGACGAGTTCGTCAGCGCCGAGCACATCCTGATCGCCATGGCGGAGGACAAGGAAGGCCCCGCAGGAAAGGCCCTCCGAAATGCGGGCGTCACGAGGGACGCCATTTACAGGGTTCTCGTGGACATCCGCGGAAGCCAGCGGGTCACCGACCAGAACCCCGAGGAGAAGTACCAGGCCCTGGAAAGATACGCCAGGGATTTCAACGAGTTGGCAAAGAAAGGGGCCTTTGACCCCGTCATCGGCCGTGACGAGGAGATCCGGCGGATCATGCAGGTCCTCTCCAGGCGCACGAAGAACAACCCCTGCCTGATCGGCGAGCCGGGCGTGGGCAAGACGGCCATCGTCGAGGGCCTCGCCCAGCGGATCGTCAATGGCGACGTGCCGGAGACGCTCAAGGACAAGCGCGTCGTCGCCCTGGACATGGGGGCGCTCGTGGCGGGCTCGAAGTTCCGCGGGGAGTTCGAAGACCGGCTCAAGGCGGTGCTGAAGGAAGTGGCCGCCGCAGAGGGGCAGATCATCCTCTTCATCGACGAGATCCACACCGTCGTGGGGGCGGGTGCCGCCGAGGGCGCCATCGACGCCTCGAACATGCTCAAGCCGGCGCTGGCCCGGGGGGAGCTGCGCTGCATCGGCGCGACGACCCTCAACGAGTACCGCAAGAACATCGAGAAGGACCCGGCCCTGGAGCGCCGGTTCCAGCCCGTGCTGATCAAGGAGCCCACCGTGGAGGACACCATCGCCATCCTGCGCGGGCTCAAGGAGCGCTACGAGGTGCACCACGGCGTGCGGATCAAGGACTCGGCCATCGTGGCCGCCGCCACCCTGTCCGACCGCTACATCAGCGACCGGTTCCTGCCGGACAAGGCCGTCGACCTCATCGACGAGGCCGCCTCGCGCCTCCGGATCGAGCTGGACAGCCTGCCTGCCGAGATCGACACGCTGGAGCGCCGGATCATGCAGCTCGAGATCGAGCGGCAGTCCCTGAAGAACGAGACCGACGCCGGCGCCCTGGAGCGCCTGAGGAAGCTCGAGGATGAGATCGGCACGCTCTCGGCCGAGCGCGACGAGATGAAGAAGCGCTGGGCCGGCGAACGCGAGGTCATCAAGCGGATCCAGTCCGTCAAGGCGAAAGTCGAGGAGCTCAAGAACGAGGAGCTCAATGCCCAGCGCGCCGGCGACCTGGCGAAGGCCGCCGAGATCCGCTACGGGCGCCTCGTGGAGCTCGACAAGGAGCTCGAGAGGGAGCAGGCGGCGCTCGCCGCCATCCAGAGCAGCGACAAGATGCTCAAGGAAGAAGTGGAGGCCGAGGACGTGGCCGAGGTGGTGGCCAGCTGGACGGGCATCCCCGTGGCACGCATGATGGAGACCGAGGTGGCCAAGCTCATCCGCATGGAGGAGCGCCTGCAGCAGCGGGTGATCGGCCAGGAGGAACCGATCCACGCCGTCTCCAACGCCCTGCGGCGCGCCCGCTCGGGCCTGCAGGACCCGAACCGCCCCATCGGCTCCTTCATCTTCATGGGCCCCACGGGCGTGGGCAAGACGGAACTGGCGCGGGCCCTGGCCGAGTTCATGTTCGACGACGAGCAGAACATGATCCGCATCGACATGTCGGAGTACATGGAGAAGCACTCCGTGGCCCGGCTCATCGGGGCGCCCCCGGGGTACGTGGGCTACGAGGAGGGCGGCTTCCTGACGGAGTCCGTGCGCCGGAGGCCCTACTCGGTGATCCTCTTCGACGAGATCGAGAAGGCGCACCCGGACGTGTTCAACATCCTGCTGCAGATCCTCGACGACGGGAGGCTCACCGACGGCCACGGCCGGACGGTGGACTTCAAGAACACGATCGTGATCATGACCTCGAACATCGGCAGCCAGTTCGCCGTGGACGCCGCGATGAGCGAGGCCGAGCGCAGGATGAAGATCAACGAGGTGCTGCGGTCGACCTTCAAGCCCGAGTTCCTGAACCGCATCGACGACATCATCATCTTCCGGTCGCTCACGATCAGCGACATCAACAAGGTGATCGACATCCAGATCGGGCGGCTGCAGAAGATGCTGGCCGACCGTAAAATCACGATCGAGCTGACGGACAGGGCCAAGAAGCACATCGCCAAGGCGGGCTACAGCGCCGTCTACGGCGCGCGGCCGCTCAAGCGGGCCCTTCAGAAGATCGTCCAGGACGGCCTGGCCATGAAGATCCTCGAAGGCTCCGTCGCCGAGGGCGACCGCGTGATCGTGGACGTGACGGGAGACGGCGAGGTGCTGTTCGAGAAAAAGGCGGCATGACGGCGGGCGGGGGGCACCCTTGTGCGCCTCCCCGCTTTACTGTATACTCCGCGCGTTACAAGAAGAGGGAAAGAAGGTGAGAACGTTGGCGAAGCGGAAGCATGCGCCACCTGGAAGCCTGTCCGACCTTCCCACCCTCTCAACATCTGAATTCGACATGGAGGGATCGACGACATGAATTCACTCAAGACTGCGGTCCTGCTCGGTTTGCTGACAGGACTCCTGGTCCTGATCGGCGGCTACGTCGGCGGGAAGAACGGCATGCTGATCGCCTTCATTTTCGCCATGGGCATGAACTTCTTCAGCTACTGGTTCTCCGACAAGATCGTCCTGCGCATGTACCAGGCCCAGGAGGTCACGCCCCAGCAGGCCCCCGAGCTGCACCGGATGGTGCAGGACCTGGCCATGAAGGCGGGCCTGCCCATGCCGCGGGTCTACATCATCCCCGGGGACACGCCCAACGCCTTCGCCACGGGCCGCAACGAGAAGCACGCCGTGGTGGCCGTCACCGAGGGCATCCTGCGGATGCTGAGCCGCGAGGAACTCGAGGGTGTCATCAGCCACGAGCTGTCTCACATCAAGAACCGCGACATCCTCATCGGGTCGATCGCGGCCACCATCGCCGGCGCCATCACGATGCTGGCCAACATGGCCCAGTGGGCGGCGATCTTCGGCGGGGCGCGCGGCGACGACGAGGAGGGCAGCAGCAACCTGGTGGGCATGCTCATCATGGCGATCCTCGCCCCCATCGCGGCGATGCTGATCCAGATGGCCATCTCCCGTTCGCGGGAGTATCTGGCCGACGACGGCGGCGCCAGGGTCTCCGGCAAGCCCTGGGCGCTGGCCGGCGCTCTCGAGAAGCTGCAGAGGGCAAGCCAGGCGATCCCCATGAACGCCAACCCGTCGACGGCGCACATGTTCATTGTGAACCCCCTGTCGGGAAGGTCCTTCGCGAACCTCTTCAGCACGCACCCGCCCATCGAGGAGCGGATCGCGCGGCTGCGCAGCATGAAGCCGCGGATGTAGAAAGCGGCATGCCGCAGGGGCACCCCCGGTTGCCGTGTTGTCTTCATTCGTCGACGCGACGTACACGAAGTCAGGAAGTGAGGAAGCGAGGAAGAGCGGACAAGAAACCAATCGGTATTTGAAGCGGCTTCTTTTCACCGTTCTTTGCAACCCTTGGCATCGCAGTCAGGTGGGGATGTCCATTCAGCCCCATCGGTGCATGAAAGAATGGAACGCCTCCGTCACAGGGGGCTTCCCTATTTCAAGGCGTTGAAAACGAAAAGATGCCGCAGGGCATTCTCTTTTGCCGTGCAGTAAGCCGGAAGAAGCGAAAGAGCATCATTTCCAAGTCGATATCGTTATCCCTTTATCCGCTCTTCTTCACTTCCGCTCTTCCGATCTTCGTGATCATGAAACCGGAAGACGCCCAGTGAGCATCGAGCGAAACGAGACTTCGCCCAGCACGATGAAACGGGAGGGAACCATGGACGACGAGAAGCAGGACAAGGGATTCATCATCAAGGACCGGCGCCGCTTCGACGACTCGGGCGAGGCCCGGCCGGAGGCGCCGCAGGCCGAGGCCGCCAAGCGGCAGGAACCGAAGGCCGAAGCGAAAGAGGCCGAGCCCCGGGCGGGGAAACCCGCCGGGAAT
>MVQS01000147.1 GCA_002067855.1 Syntrophaceae bacterium PtaB.Bin038 | reverse complement strand
CACCGCGTTGATCCCGGCGCGGTAGAGTTCCGCCTCGTAGGCGGCGTAGCACATCCCCAGGCCGAGGAAGGCCGCGGCCAGGGGCGAGAGGGTGATCCCGACGTTGGGAAGGCCGTAGTAGAGGATGTAGAGCTGGACGAGCAGCGGCGTGCCCCGGTAGAACTCGACGTAGGCCGTGGCGAGGGCGGCCGTCCAGCGCGGCCCGTAGAGGCGGATGATCGTCAGGACGAGCCCCAGCGTGACGGCGGTGGCCATGGAGACGACGGAGATGCCGATGGTGATCCCCGCCCCCTTGAGCAGGGTCGGGAAGAAGGTGTAAAGGGGGGCCTTCCGGCTCTCCTCGAGATCCACGGCCCGAGAGACGCCCTCGAGCCCGTCTTGCAGCTTGACCTGCAGCCTCTCTTGCAGCTTCGCCTGGGATTCGTTCCAGAGCCCCCACTTCTCGTAGATCTGCCGCAGCTCCCCCGAGCGGTGAAGCCGTATCAGGATTTCGTCCACGGCCGCCTTGAGTCCGGCGTCGGCCTTGCGCAATGCGATGCCGTATTCGCCCTCGCCCGTCGGGGGACCGGCGTACCGCAGGGCCGGGTTCGGTTTCGCGTAGTACGCGGCGATGGGCGAGTCCATGAGCACCGCGTCGATGCGGCCGATGACGAGGTCCTCGTAGGGCTCGGCCTGGCCCGTGTAGATGCGGGTCGAGACGTTCGGGATCGCCTGGAGGATCTCCTGCGCGACGCTGCCCGAGAGGGTCCCCACCTTCCTGCCTCGCAGGTCGCCTGTGCCATGGATCCGGTCGTCGTCTTTCCGGACGGCCAGCTGCGTCGTGTAGACGTAGTAGGGACTCGAGAACAGGACGACCCGTTCCCTCTCGGGCGTGATCTCCAGGCCGTTGAGGGCGATGTCGAAGTCGCCGCGCTCCAGGGCCGGGATGAGGCTGTCCCACGCGTTCTGGACCTGCCGGGCCTCCACGCCCATCTCCCGGGCTAGGGCCCGGGCCAGGTCGACCTCGAAACCGATCAGGCGCGAGGGGTCGCCGGGGTCGGGGAAGACGTACGGGGCGCCCCCCTCGGCGTCGGAGCCCCAGAGCAGGACACCCCGCTGCCGGATTCCGTCGACCGTCCCCCCGGTCTGCGATGGGCCCGGCCAGACAAACAGGAGCACGAGCGCCGCCGCGAGTGAGAATGCCCTGAGCCCATGATGCACGGTCAGCCCCTCCGATTCCCGTTCAGATGACGCCGAGGTTTTTCAACTCATCGATGGTGCCCGCGTCGATGCCCAGGGACTGCAGGATCTCGCGGGTGTGCTCCCCCTGCGCCGGCGGGTGCGACCTCCATCCCGGCCGGACGCCGTCGAACCGCATCGGCAACCCCACCTGGGGGACCCTGCCGCCGCCGGGGAGCTCCCCCGTGAACCAGGTACCGCTGTCGCGGATATGAGAATCCTCAAGGGCTTCCGCGAAGGTGTTCACGGGGGCCACGCAGATCTTCTCCGGGTCGAACACCTCGAGCCAATCCGCGAGCGGCCGGGTTTCGAGCACCGACCGGATCTCGGCGATCATCTCGTCCTGCCGCTTCGGCGGGGCCCACTGCTCGGCGATGAGGGACTCGCGGCCGATGGAGCGGCAGAAATTCTCCCAGAAGTGCGGCTCCAGGCATCCCAGTGACAGGAATCGGCCGTCGGCCGCCGGGTAGACGTTGAAGCAGGCATATCCCCCGCCGCCCTCCGTCCTGCCTCGCCTGGGGACGCGGTGACCCGCCATGCAGCGCGACATCTCGAGGGACCCATAGGCCGAAACCCCGTCCAGGAGCGAGATGTCGACGAATCCCCCCCTGCCGTCGCGATGTCTGCCGAGAAGCGCCGCGAGGATGCCGACGACGGCTTGGAGCGCACCGCCGAGACCGGACATCTGGACGGGCGGCACGATCGGGGGGCCGTCCCGGGTCCCGAGCAGGTCGAGCACACCCGCAAGGGCCAGCAGGTTCAGGTCGTGGGCGGGCCGTAGCCGGTAGGGGCCTGTCTGCCCGAATGCGGTGAGGGCGCAGTAGACGAGTCCGGGATTTCCCTCTTTCAGGGTCTCGTACCCGATCCCCAAGCGCTCCAGGGTGCCCGGGCGAAAGGCCTCCACGACGACATCGGCCCCGCGGGCAAGCCGCAGGAAAATCTCGCGGCCCCGGGGGTGGCGAAGCTCCAGGGAGACGCCCTTCTTGTTGCGGTTGCAGACGTGGAAGAGGCTGCCCGAGCCGTTCAGACGCGGCTCGAACTGCCGGAACAGGTCGGGGGACTTAGGGCTTTCGATCTTGATGACCTCGGCGCCCAGGTCGCCCAGCATCTGGGTACAAACAGGCCCGGGCATCCGGGCGGAGAGATCGAGGACGCGGATCCCTTCGAGGGGCAGGGGCATGACGGCGCTTCTCCTTTCTCAGCGGGGCAGGTTGTACTTCTCGAGCTTACGGTAGAGAGTGCTACGGGCCATCTGCATCCTGCGGGCGATCTCCTGCTTCGGGAGGCCGGAGCGAACCATTTTATCGAGGATGCGGCGCTCGACCTCGCGGGGCGATTCCGCCCGGGTCGGAAGCTCCGCGCGGGATGGGCCGTGCAGGACCTCCGAGGGGATCAGATCGATGGTGAGCTCGTCGGTATGAACGATGTTCATCATCCGCTCTATGACGTTCTGCAGTTCCCGGACGTTTCCCGGCCAGGCGTAGCCCATGAATTTCTCCAGGACCCGGCCGTCCACGCGGACCAGCCTCTTGCCCATGGTGTTGCAGAGCCTGCGGACGAATCCGTCGACCAGCAGCGGGATGTCCTCCAGCCGATCCCGCAGCGGCACCATGTGGATCGTGAAGACGTTGAATCGGTAGTAGAGATCCTCCCGGAAACGGCCCCTGCGGACCTCTTCCTTGAGGTTCTTGTTCGTCGCCGCGATGATCCGCACATCCACGGGCGTGACCCGGGAGCCCCCGATGCGCGTGATCGACCTGTCTTCGATGACCCGGAGCAGGGCCGCCTGAAGCTCCAGCGGCATCTCGGCGATCTCGTCGAGGAAGATCGTTCCGCCGTCGGCCAGTTCGAACTTGCCCTGGTTGCCGCCCCGCCGCGAGCCCGTGAAGGCGCCCTCGGAGTAGCCGAACAGTTCGCTCGCGATCAGGTCGCGCGGGATGGCGGCGCAGTTGATGGCCACGTAGGGCCCGGCGCTGCGGCCGCTCTCGTTGTGGATGGCCTGGGCGAAGACGTCCTTTCCCGTCCCGCTCTCGCCGAGCAGCAGGACGTTGGAGTTGCTCTGGGAGACCATTTTCGCCTGCTTGACCGTCTCGAGAAACGCGGCGTTGACGCCGCAGACTTCCTCGAAGGTGAACTTGGCCTTGGCACCGATCATCCGGGTCACTAGCGTACGTGCGCGCTTGATCTCGTTGAGGATGATCAGCCGTCCGATCACGCGCCGGTCCTCCGTGCGGATGGGATTGCAGGTGAGCGTGTAGTCCACCGCGTGTCCGTCGCGCATGACGATCCGGGCCTCCACGTCCGTGAGCGTCGCGTTGTGCTGGATCAGGTTGTATAGCGACGCGTTGTGCTCTCCCATGACGTCGCGGAGGCTCCGGCCGGCCAGCTTCGCCGTGCCGAGGCCGATGATCTTTTCGGCGTTCTCGTTGACCATCGTGATCCGGTAAAGGGTGTCGATGGCGATGAGAGCCTCCGGGATGGAGGCAAGGACCGTCTTCTGGTAGCCGTCGGCGATGCGGCACTCCGAGAGAGCCTTGCGGACCCTCATGTCGTTTTCGATGGCGTAGGCGGCGGCGGCGACCATACCCAGCGTGTGCGGGTTGGCGTTGAGGTAGGGGCCCGTCATGTCGATCACGCCGATGAGGTCCCCGTCGGGGTCGTGGATCGGGGCCCCCGAGCAGGTCCACTTGTGGGAGTTGATGCAGTAGTGCTCCGTGGCGAAGACCTGCACGGGCCTGTCCATCTTGAGGACCGTGCCGCAGCCGTTCGTGCCTGCCTCCTCCTCACTCCAGCAGGCTCCTGGGACGAAGTTGCCCTTCTTGATGCGCTCGACCACGTCGGAATCGCCGATGATCTCGAGCAGGAACCCCTGCTCGTCGAAAAGGGCGACAACGAAGCCCGATCCCCGGACGAAACCGTAGAGGTTCTGCATGAAGGGCCGGCTGATCTCGATGAGCTCGGCGTTTCGCTTCAGCAGGTCGCCCAGCGCCTTCGCGTCCAGAATGGTGTTTACCCGCGTCGTGTAGGGATTGACGTTGGACTCCTGGCAGCGCCTCCACGACTCGTAAATGATGTCCGGTACGACGAGCGGGTTGTCGAGAGGCCGGTTGTTGATGAACCGCTTCCACTCCCGCAACACCTGATCGAATCGTTCCCTGTAATTCTCCTGCATGGCATTTACCCTTTCCCGCTTGTCCCGAAAGTGTCCCATAAGCGAATGAAAATGGGACATCTGTATCGATGTGGGACAGGAAGATCAAGACACACACAGGATAGAAATGCAAGAAATTTTTATATTTTCAATAATTTCATGTTCTTATATTTATGTCCTTTTCTGGCACACTGCGTGCTCACTTGGGTGTAAAAGAGACCAAGGAGAGGGATGGGACAAAGATCCGGTTACACCCTCGGAAAGAGATGGCGAGACATGCTTAGGAGCAAGGAGCAGTACCGCGAACGTCTTTTCAAGATGAGGC
>MVQS01000146.1 GCA_002067855.1 Syntrophaceae bacterium PtaB.Bin038 | reverse complement strand
GGTCGATGAAGCACAGCAAGCCGGCCCTCGCCTGCCCGGCGCCGAAGTTGAGGGCGGCCCCCTTTCCCGCGTGAGGGATCCGGAAGCGCCGAACCCGGACATCGGACAGCAGGCCGCCGGCCGCACCGTCCGGGATTGCGGACCCGTCCTCGACGACGATGAGCTCGAAGGGCACCGCGGCCTGACTCAATACGCTGGCCGCGGAACGGCCGATCCAGCGTTCCCCCTCGTAGTAGGGCAGAATAACCGAAACCTGCACCTCCGATGTCATGTTTGATCCCCCGTAAGGGAGAAGAAATGCAAAAACCTAACCAGATCCGACAGGTTTCGTTGCTCAGCGCTTTCGGCTCGCCCGCACCCTTCCGCGGCTTCCGGCATCCCGGTGAACAGCCGGGACGGAGAAACGTTCCCGTCGATGCGACCCGGAACGCCCTCGGCGATTCCGCACGGGGCGGCACGTGATGGTGGGCTGTTACCGCACGGGGTCGTCCGCACGGAGCGCGGACGTCCGCCCGACGGACGCTCCGGGGGGTGAGGTCCCGGCATTCCCGTCGGATACGCACAGGCCCGCCAACAGCTCCGAGGCCAGGCCCCGGTAGCGGCCCGAGGTGAGCAGGGCATCGGCGGCGATCAAAAAGGCCGCATAGAGACCGATTCCCGCGGCAATCAGGAACAGCAGCCCCGGCAGGGTTACGGCTCCCGTCATCTGTTTGAGCAGCGCGACCCCGGAAGCCATGGCCATCGAGGCCCCCAGCGGAACGGTGAGCAGCGTCAGGAACCGGTGCCCGGTGGACCCCGTGACCCGGACCCCCGCCGCGAGGGCGGTCGCCGCGGCCGCCAGCGCCGTCCCGGTGACCGCTGCCGCAGCGCCCTCGATGCCCCATAGCAGGGTGAGCGGGTACAGGGTCGCGGCGAGGATGCCCAGCTGCAGCAGCGAGAAGCCCGCGAGCAGGCCCGGCCGGCCCACCGCCAGGAGCAGGGAGTTCGTCGTGCCCTCCAGGGCCTTCGCGATCCCCATGACGCTCAGAACCTGCATGGCCGGGGCGATCCCCTGCCAGCGCTCACCCAGGACGACGCGGACGAATTCCGGGGCGACGGCGAGGATGCCGAATCCAATGGGCATGCAGACCATGGCCGATACCTGGAGGACCCTCTCGAAGGACTCCTTAAGGCGGCCCGGCTGGTCCTGCAGCAGCGAGAGGGAGGGGAACACGACCATGGAGAAGGCGATGGCCACCTCCGACGACGGGATCACCGCGGTCAGGAAGGCCATCTGGTAGAAGCCCAGGGACTGGGCCCCGAGCATCCGCCCGAGCAGGATGCTGTCAAGCTGCGAAACGGCGAAGCCGATCACGGCAAAGCCGGATACCCACTTGCCGAATGCCAGCAGTTCGCGGAAGGCGGCCGGGTCGAAGCGGAACGAAGGCCGGTACGGGTGCAGCGCGTAGGAGAGGGAAACCCGGAGGACGTTCCCGGCGAGGCCGCCCCACACGAGCGCCCAGACATCCCGCAGCACGGCGGCAAGGATCACGGTGAGCGCGAACTCCAGGACCGAGGCCCAGCACTCGAATTTGAACTGCTTGTGGAATTCAAGGTCTCTCTGGAAGAAAACGATGCCGATGTTCGCGAAGCCCGCGAGCAGAACCGAGAGGGAGACCACCCGGAGGATGGCGGTGAGTTCGGGCACCGCGAAGAAAGCCGCCACGGCGGGCGCGGACAGGACGAGCAGCACGGACAAGACGAGGCTCCGGACCAGGGCGACCGCCCAGGCGGTGTCCAGATATCCCTTTACGTCCCGCTTTTCCCGGATCAGAGCCTGCTGGAATCCCGTCTGGGAGATGCTGTCCAGGCCAGTCACGACGACCATGGCCATGGCGATGAGCCCGAAATCGGCCGGGAACAGGAGTCGGGCGAGCGCGATCGTCCTGACGAACCCGAGCGCCCGGGTGGAGAGGCGAAGCCCCAGCGTCCAGAGAGCGCTGAAGAGAACCTGCCTGAAGATCGATTCTAACGGTTTCGTTACCATGGCGATACCGAATCGGGATGCCCGGTGCGGCGGCCGGCCCCGGGGCCCGTCCCCGCAACGGGATCAGCGGCCGCTGCCCGGCCCCTCGGCGCCTTCGAACCGCGGGATCATGACGATCAGGGCCGTCAGGAACCAGAAGGGCTCCATGATGCGCACGATGATGAAGGTGTTGGCGCCGACGCTGTGGACGAGAAGCCCCACGAGACCGGCGACGTACCCGACGGAGATCGCCTCGAAGAGGGGATCCCGGCTCACGCGCAGCGCGCGCAGGCCGTGCTTGAACAGAAGCCCGATCAGGACGAAAAAGGCCGTGAGGCCCAGCAGGCCGGTCTCGATGAGAACCCTCGGGATCTGGGCGTCGACGAAGGAGTGGCCCGTCACCCCCCAGCCGATGACGGGGTGATGGACGAAGTCCTGCGTGAGGATGACCTTCCAGGAGATCAGCCGGGCCGAGGTGGACGAGTCGACCTTGACGGTCCCGATCTTGAGCTGCTCATCGTTGTCCGGCTGGTTGAAGGTGTAGTTGACACGGTCGGTGACGCTCTTGGGAAGCATGAAGGGCGCAGCGGCCAATACGATGACCAGGGGGACCACGATGAAAAGGCGGTTGCGGCTCAGCGCGACGAGCGTCAGAATCGCCGGGGGCAGGGCGACCCAGGAGCCGCGCGAGAGGGTCGCCGCCAGCGAGACGAGCATCAGGCCGAGAAGCACGATCAGCAGGGGCTTTTTCCCGATCGACTTGGGCGTCGCCAGGAGGCTGACGACCAGGCAGAGCATGAGTACGAGGTAGCCCCCGAGCGTGTTGGGCTCCCCCTCCTCGCCCTCGAAGGGGGCGGAGACGCGTTCCACGTAGGGGATCTGGGAGATGGCGAAAACGCAGACGCAGAAGCAGACCAAGAGCATGGCAATCAGGAACCGGCGGATCTGCTCCTTCTCCCGGAGGTGGTTGACGGCCATGAAGTAGATCAGGAAGTACTCGAAGTACTTCAGGATGAAGAAGAACCCGACCACGGGGTTGAGGCGGCGCATCAGGTAGTAGCCGTGCACGGTGGCCACGATACAGATGACGAAGTACACGGCGATGGGAATGTTGAGCGGGGTCCGGAGGAAAAACCCGAGTTCCTTGTCGACGGCCACCCTCAGAAACCAGCTCAGGCCGATCACGGCGACGAGGATGTCGTCGGCCCTGAGGGCGACGCCGCGGCCGCGCACCGCGGCGATCTCGTCTCCCCCCCCTACGGTCAGCTGGGGCCCGAGGAGCATGGAGAAGATGAGCATGTACAGGGCGATCTCGGTGCTGACGAAGCTGAAGGTGAAGACGATGATGGCGACAACAGAGGCCACCGCGATGCCCAGCGACAGCTTGTTGGCCAGCATGGCCCCGCACAGGGCGAGGGCGACGGCCGCCAGCAGGAATACGGCCGCCCGTGTATTCCCCTCTAGTTGCTGGGTCCCGATCATGCGTCTCCATCCGGAGGTTCAATCTTCCCGCAGTCCCCGTCTGCCGCCGCGCGGGCCGGCCGCGAACGCGGGGGGCCATCCCTTCGAAAAGATGCAAGAACCAAACCACGGAAAGGATGGTGCAGAACCTGCAGGCCCGGGCATGACAAACGGAAAAACGCTTGGAGATTTGCGGGCGGGAATGGTGGGCCGCAGCGTGTCGACGTCTTCTATCGGCCGCTCGAAGAAGTCTGTTGCCTGTCGACGGCATCCTTCATCCGCTGCATCTCATAATACCTGCGTTCGATGTCCTTCGGACGGTAGGTATTGTCCTCGGGGATGTCGAAAACGCTCCCGAGGGCGACAACGAGAAGGGAGGTGAGGATTGCGGCCGCCAGGATGACGAGGAACCTCTTCAGGGTGAGGCCGCTTCGATGGACGCGGACGCGCCTCTTTCGAAGCCCGCCCCCTGACGATGCCGGTCTGCCGGTGGCCTTGAGATCATCCATCGCACCCTACCCGCTGCGGGCAACGCCGGTGGTGATCCCGGCTGCACGGTTCGGGGTTTCCGCCGCGGCCGGCGGGTCGTTCGGCGTCACAGCCCCGCGATGCTGGGTCTTCCCGGCGTTGAGGTGCGGCAGGGCGAATTTCAGAATCCCCATTTGGTAGAGGATTCCCGTGACCAAGAACACGAGGGCAATGAAGAACACCCCCGCCCTCAGGATCTTCGCCTTTTTCTCCTCCTTCGGGTCCCGCCCGATGGAGGGGCGCGCGGCGCCGGGGCCCCTGAGGCGGTCCCGAAGCGATCGAAGGGACATCGACCGCCGGCTTTCCGCCGCCCTGCCGCCGGGGCCTGCGCCTCTGACGAGCCCGAGGCGGGATTTCAGCAGCCCGGGGAGGGCGCGGATCCGGTCGGACGGCGTCTCGGGCGTGCCGTCCGGTTTCCCGGAGGTGAAGTAGTAGTAGTACTTGTACTTGTATTCGGCGTAGTCGGAGCTGAGCTCGGCCTTGAGGCCGTTGAGGATGACGCCGATCACGTTGGCCTTGACGTTGTCGAGCTGCGCCTTGGCGCGCTTGAGCACCCCCCGCGGGATCCGGCCCACGCGGTAG
>MVQS01000145.1 GCA_002067855.1 Syntrophaceae bacterium PtaB.Bin038 | reverse complement strand
CCACCGGCGCTGCGTGTCGGTCCGGGAACTGATCGACACGAAGAACCGCTCCTTCTCCCCGCGCGTGATGCGGGCCTTTCTCGAGCAGATCTCCCTCTACCCCATCGGGAGCTTCGTCCGGCTCAACAACCGCACCCTCGGCAAGGTCGTCGAGACCCATGCCGGGCAGCCGCTGAGGCCCGTGGTGCAGATCCTCGAGGACGCCGAGGGCAACCGGGTCACGGCGGACAAGACCGTCAACCTGCTGGGCAACCCGATCCTGTGGGTGACGGGGGCCGTCTCGGACGAGGATCTCGCGCGCATCCAAAAAGGATAGAAGTTGAGAAGTTAAGAAGTTCGGAAGTTTGGAAAAACCGGCAAAATGGGGGGGGTGCTGGGAGCCTGTCCGAACGTCTCAGCTTCCCGGCTTCGCAGCTTCCTTCTTCGGTTCCGCCTCGCCCGGCTCCTCGTCCGGCATGGCCGTGTCGTCGATGGCGGACCGGACCACCGCCGCGTCGATCCTCTCGGCGTGCATCCCGAACCCGATCAGCAGGCACATGTCGCAGAGGTTGTTCACCCTCCGGGGCACACCCCTCGTGTGGCGGTGGATCTCTTCGAAGGCGTCCGGCGTGAAGATCTCCCGCTTCGCGCCGGCCCGGCCGAGGCGGAAGTTGACGTACTGCGCCATCTCGTCGAAGCCGAGCGGACCCAGGTGGTAGCGGATGGCGATCCGCGAGTCGAGCTGCTCGATGCGCTTCACGATGCCCCGCAGCTCCGGCTGGCCGATGAGCAGCAGGTTCAGCAGGAACCGGTCGTTGAACTGGTAGTTGAGCAGCAGGCGGACCTCCTCGAAGTTCGTCGGCGAGAGCAGCTGCGCCTCGTCGATGACGAGAATCGTCGTCCGGTTCTCCTTGAAGTCCCTCATCATCATCTCGCCCAGCGCGTTCAGCAGCTCGTGCTTGGAATGCGAGGCGGGGTCGAGGCCGAACTGGTAGAGGATTTCCCGGATGAACTCGACGGGCTCCAGCATGGGGTTCGTGATGAGCCCCACGTGGTACTCCTTCCGCGCCAGGTTGTGGATGAAGGCGCGCGACAGGGTCGTCTTGCCGCAGCCCACGTCCCCCGTGAGCAGGGCGGCCCCCTTGCGGCGCTGGATGGCGTAGGTGAGACGGGTCATCGCCTCGCGGTAATGCACCGAGTTGTAGATGAACTTCAGATCCGGCACGATCTCGTAGGGGAAGATCTCCAGGCCCCAGTACTCTAGATACATCGAAGCAACCCTTCCAGCGAAAAGTAGATCTCCGCAAAACATGTCCGGTAGTGATAGGGCGTCAGCCCGTGGGGGTCCCGGATGTCGAGCCCGGCCCCGTCTGCCTGCGCGGAGAAGGATTTGAGGAGCCGGACCTTGCCCTCCGCCCCGGGGTGCCGCCGGAGCACCTCGTCCCGCTGGGCCTCCTCCATGACGAGGACCCAATCGGCTCCCTCGACCATGCCGGCCGTGAGGGCGCGCGACCGGTGCCGTCCGGCCTCCATGCCTTTTTCCCGGAGGAGCGCGGCGGCCTGCGGATCGGCATCCGCGCCCCCGAGATCGAGCAGGCCGGCCGATGCGGCCCGGACGCCGGACAGGCCCGTTTTCCTCGAGAGCGACCGGAACACCCGCTCGGCCATGAAGCTCCGGCACAGGTTGCCCGAGCAGACAAACAGGATCATCTTCGGTGCCGGTTGCGCCGTCACGGGATCGGATTCCATCCTCACGGTCGAGGTATCGCGAACACAAGTTGCAAAACCCATGCCCCGAAACGGCGTCCCCGGGAGAGCCCGGCGGCCGGCTCCGCGCGTTGCGCGCCGCCGGCTGCTTGGCACATTTCCTGTATTAAAGACCGTGACACCCATTCCGATATGGGAAAGAGAAAACCCGACAAGGAACGGACTCCCACGATGGACACGGCAAAGATGATGGAGAGGCTCGACATCTCCTCCATAACGGCCCTTTCCGAGAAGCTCAACCAGCGCAAGAAGCTGCTCGACATCACCAACCAGATCCACGCCGCCCAGAACATCCGGGACATCCTCGTCGAGCACAAGGAAGGGATCCTGGCGCTCTTCAACGCCCTGCTGATCACGATCTACGTGGCCGACAAGCCCCGCAACGAGCTCTACTCGCTCTACCTGGCGGGCTCTCAGCTCAAGGAGATCCGCCTTCCCATCAACAACCGCAGCATCGCGGGCTTCGTGGCCAACACGGGACGGGGCGTCAACATCGCCGATGCCTACAACAAGGAGGAGCTCAAGAAGATCGACAAGGCGCTCTTCTTCGACGAGGCCTGGGACAAGCAGTCGGGCTACCGCACCACCCAGGTGCTCGCCCTGCCCGTCATGCACGAGAACACCCTCATGGGCGTCATCCAGATCGTCAACCGCAAGGGAGGCGGCCGTTTCACGGACGACGAGCAGGCCCTCCTGGAGGAGATCGCCGAGGTCCTGGGCATCGCCCTGTACAACCAGCACCGCGTCTCGTCGCGGCGCAAGACCCGCTTCGACTACCTCGTCAACCACAACCTCCTGAAGGACGCCGACCTGGAAGCCGCCTTCACGGAGTCGCGCCGCAGCAACGAGCCCATCGAGGAGCTCCTCATGAAGCGCTTCCGGATCTCCCGGGAGGACATCGGCCGCTCCATGGAGGACTTCTACCGCTGCCGCTACATCCACTACAACCCCAAGCACCCCATCCCCGAGGAACTGCTCAAGAGCCTCAAGCGCGAGTACCTGCGCCGCGAGCTCTGGGTCCCCCTGGAGAAGGGCGCCGACGGAAAGATCCGCGTCCTCGTCGACGACCCGAACAACATCCTGAAGAAGGACATGATCGAGAACCTCCTGAGGACGAAGTCCGTCGAGTACTGCGTCTCCCTCAAGGAGGACATCATCAAGTTCATCAACCACTTCTACCAGACCACGGAGGGGGAGAAGTCCTTCAGCGAACTCCTCGGCGGCGAGGGGCAGCTGGTCGAAGACCTCGACGAGATCGAGGAGAACGGCGTCTCCGAGTCGGACAGCGTCATCATGCAGCTCGTCAACCGCATCATCAACGACGGCATCGCCCAGCGGGCCTCGGACATCCACATCGAGCCCAACCTCGGCCGCAAGAACGTGGAGATCCGCTACCGCGTCGACGGCAGCTGCACCCTCTACCAGACGGTCCCCTACAGCTACCGGGCCGCCATCGTCTCGCGCATCAAGATCATGTCCAACCTCGACATCACGGAGCGCAGGCTCCCGCAGGACGGCAAGATCAAGTTCCGGCGCGGCAACGGCGAGGAGATGGAGCTCCGCGTGGCCACGCTGCCCACGGCGGGCAACCTCGAGGACGTGGTGCTTCGAATCCTCCAGAAGGGCGAGATGATGCACCTCGAGGAGATGGCCCTGTCGCCCTGGAACTACCAGAATTTCATCAAGCTCCTCGAGAAGCCCTACGGGATCATCCTGTGCGTCGGCCCGACGGGCTCCGGAAAGACGACGACGCTGCACGCCGGCCTGCACCGCATCAACACGCCGGAGCGGAAGATCTGGACGATCGAGGACCCCGTCGAGATCACCCAGTACGGGATCCGGCAGGTCCAGGTGAACCCCAAGATCGGCCTGGACTTCGCGCGCGCCCTGCGCTCCTTCCTGCGCGCCGACCCCGACGTGATCATGGTCGGCGAGATGCGCGACTTCGAGACGGCCAAGATCGGCGTCGAGGCCTCCCTCACGGGGCACCTCGTGCTGACGACGCTGCACACCAACAGCGCCCCCGAGACCATCATCCGCCTGCTCGACATGGGCATCGACCCGCTGAACTTCGCCGACTCGCTCCTCGGCATCCTGGCCCAGCGGCTCGCGCGGACGCTCTGCCGCAACTGCAAGCAGGCCTACACGCCCGACAAGGAGGAGTACGACTACCTCGCCTTCACCTACGGCGAGGAGCAGTTCGCCAAGCTCAACATCCCCTACTCGAAGGATCTCAAGTTCTACCAGCCCGGGGGCTGCAATGACTGCAACCAGACGGGGTACCGCGGGCGCGTGGGCATCCACGAGCTCCTGGTGGCCACGGACAACATCAAGCGCCTCATCGCGCGGAAGGCGACCGTCGAAGACCTCAGGAACGCCGCCATCCAGGACGGGATGTCGACGCTGCTGCAGGACGGCATCAAGAAGGTGATCGAGGGCATCACGGACTTCGAGCAGGTCCGGAGGGTGTGTATAAAATAAGGCAGGCTTAGGGCTCGGGGCAAAAGGCTTAAGGCAGAAAAGAAAAAGCGACGGGGGAAAAAATCAACCCCGTCGCTTTTTTTCTGGAATGAATCCTTTCCTTTTCCTTACGCCTTACGCCATAAGCCCTATGCCTTCTTCAGCCGCTCCTTCCACTCCGCGATCAGATTCATCGCCTCGATCGGCGTGAGCGTGTTGACGTCCGTCGAGGCGATCTCCTCGAGGACGAGACTCTCCTCGTCGGCGAAGAGGTTCAGCTGGCCCGTCCGCGGGAGCGTCTCGCCCTTCCGGCGTCGCGCCAGCCTCGGCATGCCGACCTCGTCGAGCTCCCCCTTCTCGAGGTTCTCCAGCACTTCCTTCGCCCGCGCGATGACCTCGCCGGGCACGCCGGCCAGCCGCGCCACCTGGATGCCGTAGCTGCGGTTCGTCGCCCCCTTCATGATCTTGCGCAGGAAGATGATCCGCTCGCCCCACTCCTTGACGGCGATGTAGTAGTTGACCACGCCCTCGCGCGTCAGCGCCAGGTCCGTGAGCGGGTGGTAGTGCGTGGCGAACAGGGTGCGCGACCCGAGCCCCGGCGCGTCGTGGATGTGCTCGGCCACGGCCCAGGCGATGCTGAGGCCGTCGAAGGTGCTCGTCCCCCGTCCCACCTCGTCGAGCAGGATGAGGCTCCGCGGGGTGGCGTTGCGCAGGATGTGGGCCACCTCCGTCATCTCGACCATGAAGGTGCTCTGCCCCTTGGCCAGGATG
>MVQS01000144.1 GCA_002067855.1 Syntrophaceae bacterium PtaB.Bin038 | reverse complement strand
CTCCTCCATGAGGCTCAGGTGCCCCCGGTGGAGATACCCCATGGTCGGGACGAAGGCGATCCGCTTCCCCTTCTGCCGCAGCGACTCCGAGAACTGCTGCATCTCCCTGGCTTTCTCGATGACGATCATGGCCCTGCCCCTGAAACGTAAAAAAGCCTCACCGTGCAGGACGGGAGGCTTGCTGGCGGCAGCGCACTTCTCGAGCGGTAACCCTCCGTCCCGGTCCCACAGGGGGATCCAAGCGGTGCGGCCCCCTATTAGCAGAAGACCGGCGGACTGTCAAGGGTTTTGTCCGCGTCCGATCCGGTTGCTCAGGGCGGCGAATTCCAGGACGGTGAGCGTCTCGGCCCGCCGCGTCCCGTCGATCCCGAGCTCCTCCAGGACGGCGGGGACCGCCTCCGGCCGGACGGGCAGGGAGGACTGCCGGAGGTTGTTCAGCAGCGTCTTGCGCCGCCTGGCGAAGCAGCTCCGCACGACGTCCCGGAACAGGGCCGGGTCGTCGACGCCGCACAGGGGCTCCCGGCGCATGTCCAGCCGGATCACCCGGGACTCCACGTCGGGCCGCGGGACGAAGCAGGAAGCCGGCACGCGCATCTCGAGCCGGGCCTCCGTGTAGAGCGACACGGTGACGGACAGGGGGCCGTAGTCCTTCGTCCCCGGTGCGGCCGCCAGCCTATCGGCCACCTCGCGCTGCAGCATCAGGACCGCGCGATCGACGGACTCCCGATAGTCCAGAAGCCGCAGCACGATCGGGCTCGACAGGTTGTAGGGGACGTTGCCGACGACCCGGACCCTCCCCTTTCCGCCTTCGGCCCGGGCGGACGCAAAGTCGTACTCCAGAACATCCCCGTGGACGATCGCGACGTTGGAGAGCCCCCCCAGCTCCGATCTCAGGACCTCGACGAGCCGCCGGTCCACCTCGAGGGCGATCACGCGGCGGGCCCGGGCCGCAAGGAGGGCCGTGAGGACGCCGATGCCGGAGCCGATCTCGACGACGGTGTCCGTGTCGCGCACCCCTGCGATCCGGACGATTTTCTCCAGGATGTTGGGGTCGCACAGGAAGTTCTGGCCGAGACGCTTCCGCGGCCGGATGCCGTGCTTACGGAGAAGGCTCAGCGGGCTCTGCATGTCGGGTTCTCATTCGGACGACGGCGTGGCGGGTGAGAAAGTAGGACGGGACCGCAAACGCGGCGGCGAGCAGCACCCCCCCCACCAGCATCGGGTAGAGAATGTGCAGCCCGATCTCCAGGATCGCCCGGATGTCGTAGCCGGCGACGGCGAACGGGTTGGCGGGAAGCCCCAGCACGACGACACCCAGCTCGTACGCGGCCAGGTAGAGGAAGGGGATCGTCAGCGGGTTCGAGACGATCGTCGCCCCCAGGATCGCCGCCGTGATGTTCTGCCTCAGCGCGAGGCAGCTGACCATGACCAGGGCCGTGTGGAACGGGATGGTCGGCGTCGCGCCGATGAAGACCCCCAGCGCCATCGCGCGGGCGATCTCCTGCGGGGAGCCGCTCAGGCTGAGGAAGCGGATGTAGAATTCGCGGATCCTGTCCTTGATTGCCATGGGCTCAAAGGGTGTCCACCGGCCACCGCGACAGCGCGTTGAGATCGAAGGGGTCCCTGCGTCCGCGGGCCAGCGCGTGGTGGCCCACGACGGCGATCATGGCCGCGTTGTCCGTGCAGAAGACGGGCGGGGGGATGAACACCCGGATCCCCTTGCGCCGCGCATCCTCCCGGAAGCGGGAGCGAAGCCGGCTGTTCGCGGCGACGCCGCCCACGACGGCCACCTGCCCGATGGCCTGCATCTCGGCGGCTCGTAGCGTCTTCTCCACAAGGACGTCCACGATGGCCTCCTGGTAGCTCGCCACGATGTCGGGGATCTCCTCCTGCGAAGGCGGGCTCCGCCGCTTTTTCATGTAGGTCAGCAGCGCGGTCTTGACCCCGCTGAAGCTGAACTCGAGGCTGTCCCTCATGGACCGCGGGAAATTCAAGGCATCGGGGTCGCCCGTCCGGGCCAGACGGTCGATGACGACGCCCCCGGGGTACCCGATCTCCATCAGCTTTGCCGCCTTGTCGAAGGCCTCGCCCGCGGCGTCGTCGCGGGTCTGGCCGACGAGGCGCATCCGGTCGAAGTCCCGGACGACGTAGATGTTCGTGTGGCCCCCGGACACGACGAGGGCGATGAAGGGAAACGAGGGCTTCTCGTCCGCGAGAAACGCCGAGGCGACATGGCCCTCGAGGTGGTTGACCCCGACGAAGGGGATGTTCCGGGCCAGGGCGAGGGCCTTGGCCATGGACAGCCCCACGAGCAGGGAGCCCACGAGCCCGGGGCCGCGCGTCACCGCGATCCCCCCGATCGCCTCGAGCGGGACGCCCGCCTTTTCGAGGGCCTCCAGGATGACGGGGACGATGACCTCCACGTGTTTCCGGGAGGCGATCTCGGGCACCACGCCGCCGTACTTCTCGTGGATGCGGATCTGCGAGGCGATGACGTTCGAAAGCAGTTTCTGCCCGTCCTGCAGCACGGCGGCCGCCGTCTCGTCGCAGGAGGACTCGATGCCCAGTACCAGCATGGCAGAGGGTTCTAACACATTTTCCCTTTTATTTGAAGCGTGAAACGCGTATAAGTTGAAGCGAAAGGGGCGTGCATCCATGGAGATCAGGACGGATTTTCTGGTGATCGGCAGCGGCCTGGCGGGCCTGAGCTTCGCGATCAAGGCCGCCCGGTACGGCACCGTGGCGGTCATCACGAAGAAGAACGCCACGGAGTCGACGACGAACTACGCCCAGGGCGGGATCGCCGCCGTGACGGACGCCGACGACAGCTTCGACCTCCACATCGGCGACACGCTCCGCGCCGGGGCGGGGCTCTGCCGGGAGGACGTGGTCCGGTTCGTCGTCAGCGAGGCCCCCGAGCGCATCGCGGAGCTGATCGAGTGGGGGGTGCAGTTCTCGCGGAAAGCCGGGGCCCAATCCCCCTACGATCTCGGCAAGGAGGGCGGTCACTCCCGCCGCAGGGTCCTCCACGCGGCCGACTCCACGGGCCGGGAGATCGAACGCGCCCTGCTCGAGAAGGCGCGGTCCCTCGGCAACGTGCGGATCTACGAGAACTCCCTCGCCATCGACCTGATCCGCGAGTCCAAGGTTCGGGGCCGGACGTCGCTGCCCCGGGAGGAGAGAGACCGCTGCCTCGGCGCCTACGTCTTCGACATCGACAACGACCGCGTCGACACCTTCCGGGCGCGTTTCACCGTCCTCGCCTCGGGAGGGGCGGGAAAGGTCTACCTCATCACCACGAACCCCGACATCGCCACGGGCGACGGCATTGCCATGGCGTGGCGCGCGGGCGCGCTCATCGCCAACATGGAGTTCATCCAGTTCCACCCGACCTGCCTCTACCACCCCGAGGCGAAATCCTTCCTCATCAGCGAAGCCGTCCGGGGCGAGGGGGCCGTGCTCAAGCTCAAGAACGGCGCGACCTTCATGGAGAAGTATCACCCGCTCAAGAGCCTCGCGCCCCGGGATATCGTGGCGAGGGCCATCGACATCGAGTTGAAGAAGTCCGGCGACGACTTCGTGCTGCTCGACATCACCCACCGCGACCGGGGCTACCTGATGGAGCGGTTCCCCACCATCTTCAACCGCTGCCTGCAGTACGGGATCGACATGTCCCGCGACCCGATCCCCGTCGTTCCCGCCGCCCACTACCTCTGCGGGGGGGTCGTGGTGAACGACCACGGGGAAACGAGCATCGACCGGCTCTTCGCCGCCGGCGAGGTGTCCTGCACGGGCCTCCACGGGGCGAACCGCCTGGCCAGCAATTCCCTGCTGGAATGCGTCGTGTTTGCCCACCGGGTGTTCGAGAGGATCCGGGAGCTGCTTCCCGGCGCGCCGGAGGAGGAGCTGCCGATCCCCGACTGGGAGTCCGGCAGCGCGACGGAAAGCGACGAGTCCATCGTGATCGAGCACAACTGGGACGAGATCCGCCGCTGCATGTGGAACTACGTGGGCATCGTGCGGTCCAACAAGCGGCTCGAGAGGGCCAAGAAGCGGATGGAGCTCATCGCCCAGGAGATCCACGACTACTACTGGAGCTTCAAGATCACCCGGGACCTGCTCGAGCTGCGCAACCTCTCCGTCGTGGCGAACCTCATCGTGACCTGCGCCATGATGCGCAAGGAGAGCCGGGGCCTGCACTACAACCTGGATTATCCGGATCGGGACGACCGGTACTGGCAGCGGGACACGATTGTGAGACGCTGAGAGGAAGGAACCTCGGAAGATGTGAAGCTGGGAACCTTGGAAAAGGCAATTCGGTTTTCTTCTTTTCCCAACTTTTCAGCTTCTGATCTTCTCAGCTTCTTCCCCTCTTCCTTCCGAACACCCTGTCGTAGATGTAGTCCACGTTCTCCAGGAAACTCTCCAGGCGGAAGACCCCTTCGATCTCCTTGCGGCCCATCACGGACCGGACCCGCTCGTCGGCCAGCAGGAGGTCCTTGAACTCGAGCCCCTCCTGCCAGGCCCTCATGGCGTTCTCCTGGACGACGGCGTAGGCCTGCTCCCGGGTCATCTTCCTCTCGACGAGCTTCAGGAGGACCTGCTGCGAGAAGATCACCCCGCGGGTCAGGCGGAGGTTCTCCATCATGCGCTCGGGGTAGACGACGAGGTTCTCCACGAGCCCCGCGAATCGGTTCAGCATGAAGTCCAGCAGGATCGTCGCGTCGGGCGCGATGACCCGCTCCACGGAGGAGTGGCTGATGTCCCGCTCGTGCCAGAGGGCGATGTTCTCCATGGCCGCCAGGGCGTAGCCCCGCATCAGCCTCGCCAGGCCCGACAGGTTCTCCGACAGGACGGGGTTTCGCTTGTGGGGCATGGCCGAGGAGCCCTTCTGCCCCGGCGAGAAGTACTCCTCCGCCTCGCGCACCTCCGTGCGCTGGAGGTGACGGATCTCGGTGGAGAATTTCTCGAGCGACGAGGCGATCAGGGCGAGCGTCGCGAAGAACTCGGCGTGCCGGTCGCGCTGGACGATCTGGGTCGCCGCCGGTTCGGGCGTCAGGCCCAGTTTCCGGCAGACATGCTCCTCGACGCCGGGGTCGACGAAGGCGAAGGTCCCCACGGCCCCCGAGATCTTCCCGCAGGCCACGGCATCCCGGGCCCGAACCAGGCGCTCGCGGTTGCGCTGCATCTCCTGGTGCCACACGGCCATCTTCAGCCCGAACGTCACCGGTTCCGCGTGGATCCCGTGGGTCCGGCCGATCATGAGCGTCTTCCTGTGGCGCAGGGCCTTCTTTTTCAGGATCCCCAGCAGGTGGTCGATGTCCGCCAGGAGGATGCCCGAGGCCTCCTTCAGCAGGACGGCCAGCGACGTGTCGAGGATGTCCGACGACGTGAGCCCCATGTGGATGTACCGGGAGTCCGGCCCCACGTGCTCGGCCACGCTGGTCAGGAAGGCGATCACGTCGTGCTTGACGGTCCGCTCGATCTCGTCGATGCGCCCCACGTCGAACCCGGCCTTCGCCCGGATGGTCCGCAGCGCCCCGCGGGGGATCTCCCCCTTGGCGGCGAGGGCCTCGCAGACCAGCAGTTCGATGTCGAGCCACTTCCGGAACCGGTTCTCGGGGCTCCAGATGGCCTCCATTTCCTTGCGCGCGTATCTCGGGATCATGGTTCCTCGGTGATGGGGGGTTCGGTCGGACGACGTGGGGATCCTACCATGCCGCACCGTGCCGAATCCAGATTTTTCTCCCGCTCACGACCGCGGCGATGCCCCCCCGCACAGACCGGAAAGCGCCCCCAGCACGTCCCCCTCGACCTGAAAGCGCAGGGACGCCCACCCGCGCTGCCGGGCCCGCTCTGCGTGGCCGGCGTTGTCGTCGATGAACAGCACCTGCCGGCCCCGCCGGTTGAGCAGCCTCAGGACGTCGTCGAAGTGGGTCGGGTCGTTCTTGCTTTTGCCCATGTGGTAGCTGTTGAAGACGAAGTCGAATCGCCCGTAGAGCCCGTGGCGCCCGTCGAGCTCGTCGAGCCAGTTCGTCTGGTCGCTGAGGATCCCCACGGTGAGTCCCCGCCCCCGGAGGCGCCCCACGGCGTCGAGCATCCGCGGACGGAGGGTGAACCGCCCGAGGATCTCCGCGCGCAGGCCCGCGGGGTCGCCTCGGACCCCCGCCTCGGCGCGCAGGGCCTCCCACCAGCTCCGCTCGTCCGACCGTCCCGTGACGTAGCCGGTCGTCACGACCAGTTCGTGCCCCCGGCGGACGACCGCCTCCTCGTCGAGGCCGCTGAGCCTGCCGATGGCGGCCAGGCCGTCCCGAAACCCCTCATCGGCGAGCACCCCCCCGAAGTCGAAGAGCACCGTGTCGATCACGCGGGGATCGAAATCCGATTCCACGTCACCCCCCTTGGCCGACGCCAAAGAAAAAGCCCGGCTCGAAACCGGGCTTTTCGTGTTTCCTGGTGGCGGCGCAGGGACTTGAACCCCGGACACTGCGGATATGAGCCGCATGCTCTAACCGACTGAGCTACGCC
>MVQS01000143.1 GCA_002067855.1 Syntrophaceae bacterium PtaB.Bin038 | reverse complement strand
CCTCAACCGGCAGCTCTCGTCGCTCAACCTGATGGTCGACACGAAACTGATCCTCCAGATGGCGGCCAAGGACCGCGAGGAGAGGCGCCTGAAGAAGGAGTACGGCGAGCGTTACCTGGGCATGGCCGTTCTGAGCGAGCTGTCCGCCTTGACGCCCGAGAACGTCCGGCTTCTGAAGGTCAAGACGAGCCTCGGCAAGCCCGAGGGAAAGGCAGCCCCGGCGGCCAAGGGGGCGGAGAAGGGCGCCGCGGCGTCCAAGCAGGCCGAGACGGCGCCGAAGACTCTGGAGATCGACGGGTTCGTCACGGGGGAGAGGAGCATGCTCGAGGGCACCCTTTCGAGCTACGTTCTCAGGCTCAAGGGATCGCCCCTTGTGAAGGAGGCCTCCGTGCAGAAGAGCGTCGTCGAGGTGCTGCAGCAGAACAAGGCCGAGGGGGAAGTCCTGCACTTCGTCCTGAACATCAAGCTCTAGCCGGGTGAACCATGGAAATGAGGAAAAACATCCCCTTCGCGACGCGAAACCTGACGCTGCTGATCGCCGGGGTCGCCGTCATCCTGATTCTCGTCTACATCGGGTTCTACAACTACCGGAGCATCTCGCGGCTGGACACGGAAATCAACGAGCTCAAGACGAAGATCAACACCCACCAGAGCTACGCCCCCATGACCAAGCAGCTCTTCGACCGGATGAAGGTCAAGGTCGAGCGGAGCCTCCCGCTGCCGGCGAAGGCGAAGCTCTCCGGGGAGCAGAAAGACCGGATTTCCCTGATCTTCCGGGACATGGCCCAGAAGGCGAAACTCGATCTCGTGGCCGTCAATCCCGACATCAACTCCCTGGTCGGGGGGTCGTCGTCCATGCTGGTGCATGCGACCCTGAAAGGGGACTTTTACCATTTCCGGAACTTCCTGATCGAGCTGGGCGACCGGCCCTACCTCGAGAAGGTCGAGGAGATCGAGATCCAGCAGATGCCCGGGACCAAGGAGTTCCGGATCAAGGTGTGGCTCGCCGTCGGCTGACGCGTCGCCGTGGCGGGAACGGACGACAAGGGGAATGGACCCATGAGCAAGCGCGAAAAGATCATCGTCGGCGTCATGATTTTCTCGATCCTCTTCGCCCTCGTGTACTACCTCTCGCCCGCGGTCACGGGGCAGGGGGCCAGGCCGGCGGACCCCTACACGGGCTCGGAGAAGATCATCCAGGAGGTCGCCGCGGAGCTCAAGAAGGTCGCAACCTCCCCGACCGAGAATTACGCGATCGCCAGGGCGGAGGCGGCCTGGGCGAAAGACCCCTTCTACAAGAAGGTCATGCCGGCGGCGCCCAAGGCGGGGCCGGGGGGCACGGGCGGATCGGACATCGTGTACTCGGGCTACGTCGACATGGGGGAGAAGAAGCTCGCCGTCATCAACGGCAACACCTACCAGGTCGGCGAGAAGCTCGATTTCGGCGGCGCCTTCTACCTCAAGAGCGTCGAGCCCTTGCGCGTCGTCATCGTTGACCGGCAGAACCAGAGAAACATCGTCATCAAACTGAAGGATGAAACCTTCTAGAGGAGACAGGCCTTGAAACCCAGAGCCCTTACGCGGTGGATGTGCTGGCTGTTCATTCCTGTGATCGGTCTTTCGCTCGCGGGTTGCGCGAAGGACCTCAAGCAGGTGAAGGACCCCTTCTTCGAAAAGTGGAGCACCATGGCGGAGACCTCCAAGGGCCACTCGCCGACGCCGCGGGCGCGGATCACGGACCTGCCGCCCCTCGAGGAGGACGAGCTTGTCACGGACGAGGCGGCCCGGAAGGAGAAGCCCCTGCCCACGCGTCCCGTGTCGCTGCGGATGCACAACGTGGACATCAACGTCATCCTCCGCGCCCTGGCCCAGGCCGCCAACGTGAACATCATGCTTCGCTCCGGCGTCAAGGGGGAGACGTCCGTCAACATCGCGAACAAACCCTGGGACCAGGCGTTCCTGGGCATCCTGAAGACCAACGGCCTTTCCTACGCCTGGGAGGGCGACATCATCCGCGTCATGACCGTGGAGGACATGGAGCGCGACATCAAGCTCGACGCCGCGCGCGACCGCATCCGCGGCCAGAAGCTCCTCACCATGGTCGTCTCCGTGGACTACGCCGACGCCGCGAAGCTGCGCGACAGCCTCAAGGAGCTCCTGACGAAAGACCGGGACGGCAAGGTCCGCGGCTCCATCCTCGTCGACCAGCACACCAACTCCATGATCGTCCAGGCCACCCGGGACGATCTCAAGCGCATGATCCCCATGATCGAGCGGCTCGACAAGCCCACATCCCAGATCCTCATCAAGGCCAACATCGTCGAAGCCTCGAAGGAGACGGCGCGCGCCCTCGGCGTGCAGTGGGGCGGCATCTATGCCAACCGGTGGGGAGGGCAGAACTATTACGTCACCCCCGGCGGCTCCGGCGGGTCGACGACGACGCCGCCCACGTCGGGCGGCTACACGCCGACCTACGGGTCGACGGGCATCGCCGGCCAGGGCTTCGGGTTGAACTTCCCGGCCAACCCGGCGGCCATCGCCGCCGCGGGCGGCGCGGGGTCGCTCGGCCTCATCTTCGGCACGATCGGCGGCAGCGTCCTCGAGATGCAGCTCCAGGCCCTCCAGAAGGACGGCAGGCTGAACATCCTCTCGAGCCCCTCCATCACGACGCTCGACAACCAGATGGCCTACACGGAAAACGGCGAGCGGGTCCCCTACGTGGCGACGAGCACCTCGAGCGGCGTCGTGACCCAGGAGGTGAAGTTCGAAGACGCCGTGCTGCGGCTCGAGATCACACCCCACGTCATCGACGGCAAGAACCTCAAGATGAAGATCAAGGTCAAGAAGGACGAGGTGGACTCGACCCGCACCGTCCAGGGCAACCCCTACATCATCAAGAAGCAGACGGAAACCACGCTCATCGTTCAGGACTCTGAGACCATCGTGATCTCCGGCCTGACGAAGCAGCGCAGTCTCCTGACCGACACCGGGTTCCCCGGCCTCAAGGACATCCCCGGGATCGGGTACCTGTTCAAGGCCGAGGACCGGGCCGAGACGATGGAGGAGGTGCTCATCTTCATCACGCCTCACATCCTGAAGGCCCAGGCGGCCCTCCAGGCCGAACCGGCCGCCGCACCGGCGACGAACACGCCCGCCGAGGCCCCGGCCCCGGCAAAGAAGGAGGCCCCCGGGGCGACCCCGGGCAAACAGCCATGAGCTACTTCGAGATCCTCAACCTCGACCGGGAACCCTTCTCCAACTCCCCGGAGCCGGAGTTCTTCTTCGAGACCCCCCAGCACGTCAACTGCCTGCAGCAGCTGGAGATCTCCATCCGCCTGCGCCGCGGGCTCAACGTGGTCATCGGGGACGTGGGGACGGGCAAGACGACCCTGTCGCGCATGCTGATCCGGAAGCTCCACGGGGACGACACCGTGGAGTTCCACCTGCTCATGGACCCCGACTTCGGGGGGCCCATCCAGTTTCTGGCGGGCATCGCCCGGATGATGGGCGCCGTGGAGTCCGCCCGCGGCCTGTCGGAGTGGCAGCTCAAGGAGGCGATCAAGCAGTACCTGTTCCGCCGGGGGATCGACGAGGACAAGGTCGTCGTCCTCATCATCGACGAGGGCCAGAAGCTGCCCGGGTTCTGCATCGAGATTCTGCGGGAATTTCTCAACTACGAGACGAACCGGTTCAAGCTTTTGCAGATCGTCATCTTCGCCCAGCCGGAATTCAACGCGACCCTGGAGCGCAGGGAGAATTTCGCAGACCGGATGAACGTCTGCCTGCGCCTGAAACCCCTGGACTTCACCCAGATGCGCCGGATGATCGAGCACCGCATCGCCCAGGCGAGCCAGGCCGGCCACGATCCCGTCGAGTTCACCCTGCCGGCGCTTGCCGCGATTTACCGGGCCACAGGGGGCGTCCCGCGCAAGGTCGTCATGCTCTGCCACCAGGTCATCCTGGCGATGATCGTGCACAACCGCTCCCGGGCGGGGTGGTTCCTCGTGCACTCGTGCCTCCGGAACCGCGTGGCCCGCCGCAGGAGGCGAAGGACCGTGGGCTGGGGGGTGGCTGCCGTCCTTGCTGTGGCGGTTGTGGCCTTCGTCACGGGAATCTCGATCAAGCGAGACGGGGCCTTGGACCCGGGGGACCGGACGGGAACGGCCCACCGGGCCCGCATCTCGGACAAGACCGTCCACCCTCTGGCCGCCTCGGCGCAGAGCCCGTGGCAGCCCTCGGCGGCCATGGCCGGTTCGACGGCCGGCGCGACCTCGTCGCCCGCGGCTCCTCACTTCCGGAAGAGCCTGCCGAGAGAGGCGGCGGGGGGGCAGCCGACGGCCCCGTCGGGACGCGACTGATCGCGCGTTGACGCCCGGCCGACCCGGGGTGCGACGACCCCGCGGCCGCCGCATGACGGGGGCAGGCGGGAGACCAGAAGGAAAGAAAGGACAATACCTTGAGAGTCCGAAAGAAGCTGGGGGAAATGCTCATCGATGCCGAGGTTCTCAACGAGGACCAGCTCCGGCATTTTCTCGACGAGCAGAAGAAGACGGGGATGAAGCTCGGGAAGCTGCTGATCCAGCAGGGCATCCTGTCTGAAACCCAGATGGTGGACCTTCTGAGCCGGCAACTCAAGATCGAGAAGTACCACCCCGACAAGTATCCGGTCGATCTGGGCCTCGCATCGGTCTTCTCCGCGGAAATCGCCCAGAAGAACCAGGTGGCGCCGCTCAAGAGGAAGGGGCGCCTGCTCACGATCGCCATGACGGACCCGGTGGACATCAACGCCCTGGACTACATCGAGTCGCTCACCAACGAGGAGGTCGAGACGGTCGTCTGCACGGAGCGGGAACTCAACCAGCTCATCGGCCAGATCTACGGCATGCAGTCCGGCCTGGGCGGCGTGCTGGAGAGCCTCGAGGAGATGAAGTTCGACTCCGGCGTCGACGCCGAGGCGGCCGCCGAATACACCGACGACCTGCAGGTGAGCCCCAGCTCCATCATGGGGATGGCCGAGGAGGCGCCCATCGTTCGCCTCGTCAACTCCATCATCTCCCAGGCGGTCCGGGAGGGGGCCAGCGACATCCACATCAGCCCCCAGATGAAG